>CAYWRH010000153.1:0-10571 GCA_964460435.1 uncultured Desulfatiglans sp. | reverse complement strand
TGAAGAACATTAGTATTTAAAACATTATCATAATTTTATTACAAGTAAAGGTAATATTTTAGAATCAGAATGAAGAACGCTTCTAAAAACAAAATTAAAATTTTTTTAACCATCTCAATATGGTTGTCTATTTCTATGACCTGTTTTGGTCAGTCTGAAGAAGAGATGCAGATGCTCAGGCTCTTCTATGAGGATAACGAGCTTGTTATTACTGCCACAAGAAGTCCAAAACCAGTGACCCAGGTGGCTGAAAATATCACAGTGATTACATCGGGTGATATAGCGGCCATGAATGCCCATTCCGTAGCCGAGGTGCTGGACAGGGTGCCAGGCTTTTTTATAAGCACTAACAGGGATTTTGGGGCATATTCATTATTAAATATGCAGGGTTCAGAACCGCGGCATACACTTGTTCTTGTAGATGACATACCCTGGAATCTTGCAAGTGAAGGGTCTGCTGAAACTATTACAGTGCCTGTCGGCATAATAGAAAGGATAGAGATCATAAAAGGGCCTGCATCCTCAGCCTGGGGTTCATCCCTTGGCGGGGTGGTTAATATTATCACAAAATCGGCTGGAACCACCGGCAAACCGGGTGGTTCTATTTACGCATCATATGGAAAGAAAGAGAGCCAGGATTACAGGGCGGATCTCTATGGAAAAATCGGAAAAGCAGGTTATTACCTCTATGCTGGAAGCCTTGATTCTGATGGGCTCCTACAATCAAGATTTTCCGATAATAGGCACTTCTATACCAAGATGGAAATTCCCATTTCAGGAGATATCAAAACAGGTTTTAGCATGGGCTACAGTGATACCCAAACCGGTTTCGGCGATTTTCTGGAACAGGATATGAATATCAGGGGAGGCATTCAGTCCTTTTATACATCGCCTTTTGTGTCAGCCACTGTGGCAAAAGGTCTTGATATTAACCTCTCTGCATATTATATCCAGCAGGAGAGCGCTCAAACAAGCAATAGCCTCGGTCTTGGCATTACAGGGGATCCGGGTGAATTGTATCTCGGTACAGAAGTAAAGGATGAATCCTGGGGTGCAAAATTTCTGGCAGTATGGAAAAGAGAGATAAGCACCTTTGTATTGGGAATGGACATTGGGCAGGGAGAATATGATCAGATTCAAAATGCCGGCTCTCTGCTTCAGGCTTTTGGTGCCTCTGGTATCTCAAGGTTTTCATCTGATAATACAAAATGGGCTGTTTATATAAATGATACAATCTCAAAGGGAAACTGGTCTGTAACACCAGGGATAAGATTTGACCGTGAAAATATTACAGGCTCATTTGTAAGCCCGAGCCTGGGGTTGACCTATACGTTGTCAAAAAATACCATCTTAAGAGGGACGATTGCCAGGGGTTTTTCAGCCGCCGGTCTTGCAAATACATCAGGAGGGGGGATGTTTCTTGACCCAAACCCCTCTCTTAAACATGAAGAGGTTTGGTCATACCAGGCAGGCGCAGAGTCTGCATTCTCTTTTATGTGGTTAAAGGCAAATATCTTTTTACATGATCTGAAAAATTCTATTACTGCCATGTCTGGCGGCGGAGGGCCTCCTGCATATAATGATATTATAATCAATAATGGGGAGGTAAAGCGCAAGGGCATTGAGATAGAGGCAGAGAGTGTGCCAATCTATAATTTTTCCTTTAAGGGTGGTTTTTCTTATGTGGATATTAACCCACGCAACACCTCAGGCGCTTCTGAAATCTATAGCTTTGTGACTGGTCTTAAGTATCAAAATAGCACTTTATGCGGGCAGTTAGCTGGCTATTACAACTGGCATGACCTGAATTATTTTCCAAGAGCAAGCCATAACGATTTTATATGGGATCTAAACATTAATAAGACCATCAGGATTTTCCAGAGAGATGACATTGATGTCTTTGCGGTTGGACATAACCTGTTCAACGGCGCTCAGTACACACATACAGCGAATATTAATCCAAAAAGGTGGTTCGAATTTGGCATAAAATACAGATTCTAGGTTTTACCGGATTAATATATAATATTTTTCCGGATGACATCATTAACCTTTTACAAGGAGGTCTAGTATGGAAAGCCAGAAAAAAATTGAAAAGAACGAAGAGATCAGGGTGGTTGACAAGGGGCAAAATATGGATGACCCGAGCATCATGATTGCCATTTGTTGCTGGGCTATGATTATTCCCTTTAGGCCAGCGTGGTGATACCCTAAACTAAGGGGGCTACCCCTTTAGTTTACTGTTTTCAGCATGGAATTATCCAGATACCTGAAATATTACCCTTCCAGCGGAAACCCTGGGAATTATATCCTCTTTTCCACATGGCGGCTTTCAAAGGTTGAGATGAGTGGGGCGACATTCAGGGCTATCAGGAAGGGTGATATCTCCCCTGAAAATGAGAGGCTTCTGGCCGGACTTGGGATGCTTGTTCCGAACAGGGAAGAGGAAAAGAGGTCTGCCCTCTCTATATTTGACAGGATAAACCAACACAGCGCCGGAATGGATTTTATCGTTGTCCTTAACCTTGACTGCAATTTTGCCTGCAAATATTGTTTTGAAGGAGGGTTAAAGGGAAACCTTTACATGTCAGGGGAGACTGCCGACAGGCTGCTCCATTTTATCAAGGATAGGTTTACAGATAATAAAAAAAAACTTCTTGTGGATTTCTATGGTGGCGAACCCCTTCTGAGCATTGATCTGATAAAGCGTATTTCAAATGAGCTTAAGGCGTTTACTGAAGAAAGAGGGGCTTCATACAGTTTCAGTCTTGTGACTAATGGGTCCCTTCTTAAAAGAAAAACAGCCATTGACCTTGCCGGGCTTGGTCTGAAAAGCGCAAAGATCACCATTGATGGGCCAGCATATATCCATAATAAAAACCGGCCATTTAAATCAGGCGCCCCGAGTTTTGATACATTGATAAAAAATATAAAAGAGACATGGGATATAGTAAAAATAAGCCTTGGCGGCAATTTTGAGGCAGATAATTACAGTGAATTTCCCTTGCTTCTGGATTATCTTGAACAACAGGGCATTACCCCTGAAAAACTTGGAGTAATAAAGTTTGATCCGGTTGCTAAGCGCTCTGAAAGGGTAATGAACCCGACGGATTACAGGGGCGGCTGCATTACCCTGGATGAACCTTGGCTTCTTAAAGCTAACGAGCTCCTGCGTGACGACATATTAAGAAGAGGCTATAAGACACTTAATATTAATCACAAAGTGTGCATGATAGAGTCACAAAATTCTTACGTGGTAAACTATGACGGCTCTTTATATAAATGCCCCGGGTTCATCGGGATGGAAGAGTTTAAAACCGGGAATATCAAGGATGGGGTTTCTGAGCATGAAGGGATATACAACCCAGGTATATGGAAAAATGCTAAGTGTGAGGATTGCGAATATCTTCCCCTTTGTTATGGCGGCTGCCGGTATATGACATTCCTGCGTGATAACAATGTAGAGTCACTTGACTGCCAGAAGGAGTACCTTGATGCCACGCTTGAAACCATGATCAAACAGGAAATAAAATACAGCCTCAGGGTGGGGGAGTAGATAAGGGTTCGCTATAACTGGTCAGATGTAACAGGACAATAGAGGCTAACACCCATATAGTTCTCTTATTGATTTTGCCTTTAGCCTTGCGCCTGGCGCCTGGCGCCTTTAACCCTTCGTGAGATATTATCCTTGACGCACCTGAGCGTAGCTCATATACTCCTCCATAAGTAAAGGATATCGGTCTTTTGGCTGAGGAGCTTTTTTAAACTAATAGTCTTTTGTTATTATAAAACAGTTTTATTTGAAAGGAGCCTGGCAGTATTAATATCAACCAAGTGGGGAGGAGAAGGAGAGTTAATCCATGAGTATTAGGGCCGTAAAAACATTTTCATGCGGATTTGTCCTGCTTGTTTTTTTTCTAATTGGGGCGTTCGCGGTAACGGCGAGCGGGCTTGAAAAGAAAGGAGAGGATAAAATAAAACGCCCGAACATCCTGCTTATTATCGGCGATGACATCGGGATAGATGTAACAAGCAACATGTATCCGGGCCTCATTGAGAGCCTTACACGTCAGTACGGGCCATCCGGGCATAATCATCCTGACTACAAGATGATCAATGGCAGGCCGGCATCCACCCCTGTGCTTGATACCCTGGCAAAAGGGGGGATAAGATTTACACAGGCATGGACACAGCCATTCTGCACGCCTACACGTTCATCTCTCCTTACAGGTCTTTTTTCAGCAAAGACAGGGGTTCTGGACTATAACAACTGGCTCTCCCAGAATCACCACTCATTTGTTAGAGACCTCAAGGAAAAGGGCGGGTACAGCACGGCTGTGTTTGGCAAGTGGCATATAGCGGGTCTTGATAAATACCCTGGCATGAAGCCCAAAGAGGCGGGTTTTGATCTGTTTAAGGGTAACCTGCATGGCGGGCTCAAAACCTATTTCCAATATGACTACCATATTCAGGACGATACCACACCGCCCGATCAGTGGCGCACAGAAAAGGCGCCTGTAAGGTCTTTGCCAGGCATTAAGCCCACAACCTATGCAGAGGTAGTAAAGACAGCAGATACTATTGACTGGATCACAGAGCAGGAAAAGAATAACCCTGACAAGCCCTGGTTTGTCTGGTTTGCCTTCAACGCATCACATATTACCGGTGATCAGTTGCCCAACCCGATGATTATTCCTAATGCCGATACAATGGATGATCCATCACGCAAAGAGATGGAGGCATGTATGGGGCCTGATGGTAAATTTGGCTCTGCCAATGTTGGCTCATGTTCATCAGAGGCGCTTATGAGGGCTATGACAAACTCTATGGATACCATGATTGGCAGAGTAATTGAAACTGTAGAAAAACTCGACCCCAATACCTATATCATCTACCTCGGTGACAACGGCACATGGATGTTCGGTGAAAAACGTGAGTTTATAGACAATATGTACATCACAAGAAGGGGCAGAAGCAAGGGCACTGCATATGAAAGCGGCGTACGTGTATCAATGGCCATCAAGGGTCCGGGAATAAAGGCCAACACACAGAGCGATGAATGGATACACAATGTGGATCTCTTTTCCACAATTCTTGAACTTGCAGGCCTTGAGGCGCCCAAAATGGTGCCAAACCGCACAGGTGATGGCATGATTTCTGTGGATTCTGTCTCCCTTACGCCTATCCTTTTCAAGGGCGCAACAGGCCTTAGAGACCCGAACACGGGATACCTGCTCACAGAGACCATAAACCCGGTAATGGACAATCTAAGGCATGTTGGCGCAAGAAACGCCACATACAAGGTTATCTGCGCAAATAACCCTGAAACAGGCAACTGCACCTTTTACAATCTCAAAGATGATCCCCTTGAGGAATATCCTCTTGCGAAACCGGACAGTTGTGAGAATTACAAAAACAAGAAATGGAGCCCGGCAGACCCTGAGTGGAACTTCTGCCGTCTTCAGGAGGTTATTGCCACAGAATCGTTTATGGCAACATCGAAAAAATAGGCGCTGCAAAGAAAGGCGGAGCAGAGGCAGATCCTGTCCCTGCTCCGCTTTTTGTTGTATCTCTGACAAAAAATCTTGATTCATAAATCAGATAGAGAATGAAAATGGAATTTATTAAACCCGTGGAATGGAAAGACAATGCCCTTTATGTTTTAAACCAGTTGAAGCTCCCGATGGTTACTGAATACAACGCAAAGCAGACTGCTGAAGATGTGTTTCATGCCATAAAGGATATGGAACTCAGGGGCGCCCCTCTGATAGGTATTGCGGCAGGTTACGGGATGTATCTTGGTATAAAGGATGTTGTGGAGACAGATCATGCATCATTCATGGAGAGGATGAAACAAAAAGGCGAGATGCTTGCAAAGGCCAGGCCCACTGCATCAAACCTCTCCAGGGCAATAGAGCGTATGATAGAGAGGGCAGAAGGCCTTAAAAATGAATCTGTTGAAACAATAAAAAGACTTCTTGAGAAAGAGGCTATTAATATACAAAAAGAAGAGGTTGAGATAAACCGGCATATAGGAGAGTACTTTCTTACACTTATAAAAGATGGCATGACCATTTTAACCCACTGTAATGCAGGGTGTCTTGCCACAACAGATTACGGCACTGCTACCTCTCCTGTATATCTCGCAAAGGATAGGGGATGGAATATCAGGGTGTATGCTGATGAAACAAGGCCCTATCTACAGGGTGCACGTCTTACAGCCTATGAGCTTTCAATGGCGGGTATAGATGTTACCCTGATTTGCGACAACATGGCAGGCATGGTGATGTCACAGGGGAAGATAGATGCAGTGATAGTGGGCACAGACCGTGTTGCAGCAAATGGCGACATAGCAAACAAGATAGGCACCATGTCAGTTGCCATACTGGCAAGGCATTTTAATATACCCTTCTATATTGCAGCACCTTCAACAACCGTGGATATAAATACCCCCACAGGGAAGGAGATACCAATCGAAGAGAGGGACACGGCTGAGATCACAAACTGGTACGGAAGACAGATCGCACCTGAAGGGATCAAGGTTTTTAACCCTGCCTTTGATGTAACACCCCATGACCTGATCACCGCCATTGTGACAGACAGGGGGATCATTTATCCACCATATGATGAGAATATAAATAGATTATTTGGCCGCTGAGAATAGGAAGTTAGAATGTTTGAATTTAATATGGTTACGTGGCTTGGCCTGTTTGCTGCCTTCTGCACAACAATCTCTTTATTACCGCAGACAATAAAGATAATTTCCCAAAAGCAGACCAGGGATATCTCCCTTTTTATGTACATAATTTTCACATCGGGTGTCCTGCTCTGGCTTATATACGGGATTTTAACAAAGGATATGCCTGTTATACTGGCAAATGTAATTACCTTTGTGTTGAGTTTTACAATACTGGTATTGAAGATCAGATATAAATAGATTTGTAAAGCAAGGAGTAAAACTTAATGGAACTGGAATTTAAAGAAAGAATCGAATTTCGTAAATGGCTTAAAAAGAATGTTGATACATCACCTGGCATATGGATCAGGTTCATAAAGGATAAGAGCAGGGCTTCAATCACCGCAGATGAGGCGCTGAATGAGGCCCTGTGCTTTGGATGGATAGACGGGCAGATGAAATCTGAAGGAGACAGTAGTTATATAAAATATTTTGCGCCACGGACAAAAAACAGCAAGTGGTCTGAGAAGAATAAAAAGAGAGTTGAACAATTAAGAAAAGAAAAGCTCATGACCGAATATGGCGAACGCGAGATAAAAAAGGCTGTTGAAAACGGAGAATGGAATAAATCAAAAAATAAACCGGACATCAATAAACTTATCCTTGATTTCAAAAAAATAATCATGGATGATTCCAGTCTTTTTGAAGAATATGAAAAAAAGCCGATCTCTTTAAAAAAACAATACGCGGGTTTCTACTTTGATGCAAAGACCGATGAAACCAGGAGAAAAAGATTAGATAAGATAATGGTAGCGATAAAAGAAAACAAAAAAGGAATGTTGTATTAAAACTTTTCCTCAGAGAAAGGATTGCATAATGAGATTTTCTCATACAAATATAGCTGCAAGAGACTGGAAGAGACTCTCTGAATTTTATATCAAGGTATTTGAGTGCAAAATAAAACCGCCTCAAAGAAACCTGTCAGGAACATGGCTTGACAAGGGAACCGGTTTAACAAATGCAAAACTGGAAGGAGTACATTTATATCTCCCCGGACATGGAGATAATCCTCCGACACTGGAGATATTTTCTTATAAAGATACACATGATATGCCTGATATCATGCCTAATTATACCGGGATCACCCACATTGCATTTGAGGTTGAAGATGTGGATTTTACCATGAAAAAGGCACTGGAAAACGGGGCTGTCAATCTGGGAGAAATAGCTGGAAAAGAAATAGAAAATGTTGGTACTTTAAAATTTGTGTACCTTCGTGATCCTGAAGGTAATATTGTAGAGATACAATCGTGGAAAAAAACCCCAAATACTTAAGTTACAGGGAGAGTAGAATTTGTGGCGTGTTGAACGAATAATCAATTTTGGAGAGTCAGGGCAGTTCCTGGATGGCTTTGCCCGTTTCGGGCTTCATGACTCAAAGGGGACACAATACCTCCTTGCACATAATGATAACTGGATTGGGGCATTCACAGATGATAATCAGTTTCTCTGGACAGCAGGACAAAGGCCTCCTTTTAAAGGCCCTCTGCACTTTGACATGGAAATCGCAAAACCATCATTCATATCGGAATGCCATGACAAGACATTTATTGTTACCGGAAAAAATGGTGTTTTTAAACTGCATATTGACTCAGGCGATGTCGATACAATCATTTTGACTGAGAAAGAAGGCATTGATTTTATTGGAAACGCCGTAGTAGATCATGACGATAACATCTGGATAAACGATGTATGCGGATACCGGATTCTAAAATACAGCCAGTCTGGCAGTCTAATTGAAATCCTTGGTAATGGTAAACCTGGTTTTACATCTGACATGGTACCCTTCGAAAAGGCCTCATTTAACTGGATGTATGATCTGCGATTAGGCCAGGATGGAAACATTTACATCCTGGATAGTAAAAATTATACGGTTCGGATGCTGGACATCCATCACCGCGTCGTCACCCTTGTTGCAGGTACGGGTGAACCCGGTTATTCCGGGGATGGGGGAGATCCCCTCCATGCAACCTTTGGCAGCAATACAAAAGAACAATTTGACGGTCCGTGGGCACTCGCTCTTGATGAGGAGAATAATATTTACATCGGGGATACACAGAACCATGTTGTTCGTATGATTGACAGGAAAAAGAATATCATTACAACCATCGCAGGAAACCCGAATTCGGCTCTCAGGAAACCTAATAATCCCCTGGAAAAGGATTTATTTAAAATCAACCTTCAGAAGATATGCAGTCTGGATTATTACAAAGGCAGGCTGTTCATCCCTGAATGGGATGGGGACCTGGTTGTATTAAGTAAGATGTGAAGGAGACCTGAATTAAATGACAGATTCCATATCCAGATTCGATGACATAAGGCCATATATTGACAGCGAGGTCCCGGCTGTTATGAAACGCCTTGCGGAAAATGACCTGCTTGTCTCCTCTTTCCGCATAATGAAGTGGCCCTCATGCCCTGAACCGCTGAAAGGCATTGCAGACTGGCTTGTCAGATTTTCCCTTAAGAGAAAACTTACACGGATTAATAGTGTCTCAGAGTTTCAGTCTCGAATAATTGCCGGTTTTCTGCTTAAGCGGATAATAGAAAGATCATCTGACGGCATTACATATTCAGGCATTGAAAAATTGAGCAGGGACAGGTCATATATCTTCATGACAAACCACAGGGATATAGTGATGGACCCTGCACTTGTGAACTATGCCCTCTATCTGAACGGCTTTTCTATCCCCTACATTGCCTTTGGAGATAACCTGCTCTTAAACGAAGCTGTCTCTGACTTAATCCGCATCAATAACGGGATAATCGTAAAAAGGGGGCTTGCCAGGAAGGAGCAGCTTGAGGCATCCATGCACCTGTCCGAATATCTTAATTTTTTAAGGAGTGAAGGCAACAATTTCTGGATCTCCCAGCGGGAGGGGCGTGCCAAGGACGGGATCGACCAGACAAACCCTGCCATAATAAACATGTTTTTTCTTTCAGAGCGAAAAAAGGAGGGCGGGTTTGCGAAATATATAAAAGGGTGCAATATTGTGCCTGCAGCCATATCCT
This sequence comes from uncultured Desulfatiglans sp., assembly GCA_964460435.1. Classification (GTDB taxonomy): domain Bacteria; phylum Desulfobacterota; class DSM-4660; order Desulfatiglandales; family HGW-15; genus JAAZBV01. The sequence continues at coordinate 826 of CAYWRH010000153.1, read as the reverse complement.
ATGAGAAAGACCCCTGTGACCGGCTCAAGGCATGGGAGTTATACAGGAAGAATAAAAATGGCGCCCATATTAAAAGGAAAAATGAGGACCTGATCAGTATGCTGGCAGGGCTCTCCGGGGATAAAGGCAGGATACACATCAGTTTTGGCGCGCCTCTTACAGGTGATTATGAGGACAAGAACGCCCTGGCCAATGCAATCGACAAGGTCATACATTCATTATACAGATTCTGGCCCAGTAACTATATTGCCTATGATCATCTCTTTAAAACAGGAAAGTATGCTGACAAATATACTCAAACAGAAAAAGAGGGCTTTCTTAATGCATACAATAACCTTAAGCCCGAAGTAAGAAACCTCCTGTTCTCTATTTATGCCAATCCTGTATGCAGTTATGAATCAGATAAAAATCATCTGACAGCAGGCTGGCAATATGCCGGAGAGCAGGGGGCCTGATGTTAAGTCGTAAGCTGGATATTAAAATATTATCCAATTAAGTTTTTAACAAGCCTTTTTTTTTTGTTCATCAAGTGTAGCCTTTGCTTGCGGAACCGACCCGAAAACCCCATAAAGCGAAGAACAAGGATAATCTGTACAGTCCGCACTTGTGCTGGCTAATTTCCTGGCTGCGCATCTCTTGATTTCACACAGTTGCTCGCAGAAGTATCTCTTAACGCCCACTGATTTACATCCTGTTCGGTTAGCCCGACTTTCGCTATTCGAGCAGTGTTTTGGAAAAAATGATAATTTTTTAGGGCGTAAGTGATTGAATTTGTTAGGTGAGGGATAAAAAAATCTGAAAACCTGTTGTAGTGAAGACCTACCCC
>CAYWRH010000152.1:0-10791 GCA_964460435.1 uncultured Desulfatiglans sp. | reverse complement strand
CCCCTTTGTATTATGTTGTTTTTATTGATTATTTAAGTATTGAACAGGCTCAATTAGAACAGATTATTTTATAACGCTTATTGGGAACAAGATAGACCAACAATTCTCCATCCATTTCTATAACTTTTTTCACACAATGCCTCTTGAGCCCAAGAGTATTTCGTACTATACTTTCTATAAGCATGAATCATATCCTCCTTCCTATAGGATAGTTACCAACAGGAAGTACTTGATTTGATTCATGTTATCAAGTTTTTAATAAACTTTTCACCCACATATTCTTGTGAGGGGCCAAATAATATAAATGAGTTAATATATGCAATCAGACAACAGTAAACCATTAAACTTGGCAAAAGCATTAGGTATAAAATCAGGAGATGTGGTTTCCTTTGTAGGCGGCGGCGGTAAGACAACATCAATGTATCATATCGCATCTGAACTGGTAGAATCAGGCTTAAAGGTAATTGTAACCACAACCACGCATATAGCACCTCCTGATGATCCATCATACACAGTTCTCCTCACAAAAGATTTACATGAAATAGCGCAGGCCCTTGAAAAAGATAAAACGATTATCATTGCAGACAGGCTTCAAGATGAGAGGCTGTGTGGCATTGACCCTTTGTGGGTTTCTGACTTAAGCAAAATCGCTGATGTAATACTTGTCGAGGCAGACGGCTCAAGAAGCAGGCCATTCAAGGCACCATATGATCATGAACCTGTTATCCCCCTTTCAAGCACAGTTGTTATCCCTGTTATTGGCGCTGAGGCCATTAATAAGCCCCTCACCGATGAATGGACTCATAGGACTGAGAGAATTTCTGAGATAACAGGGCTTAAGATCGGTGAGATAATTACCCCTGACATTATTGCGAAAACATTATTACACCCGATGGGCGGCATGAAGGGTGTGCCTTCAAATGCCAGCTTTATCCCCCTTATCAACAAGGCAGACACAAGGGACGATATCAGGACAGCAAGGGAGGTTTCATTATGCCTGTTTCAGGGAGGCGTAAGAAAAACCATTATTACTTCCCATAAAGAGCGGACATTTATAAAACCATTTCCCTATAACGGTCATGTTACAGCGATAATTCTTGCCGCCGGTGGCTCTAGCAGGATGGGTAAGCCAAAACAGTTGCTTGAAATAGGCGGCAAGACCCTAGTCTCTATTGTTATAAAAAATATCCTTGCCTCCATTATTGATGACATAATTATTGTTACACAGCCCGATTTTCCACTAATCAGGGACAATGAATATCCTGAAATAAAAAGGGTTATAAACCATAACTGGCAGAGAGGGCAGAGCAGTTCCATGAAGGCAGGCCTTAATGCGGTTGATGAAAAGACTGATGCTGTAATGTTCTTTATGGCGGATCAGCCTATGGTTTATCAAGATATAATAAACAGGCTGATTATCGCCTTTCAGGAGAGTGAAAAACCGATAATTTCTCCCTTGTATAATGGCAAGAAAGGTGCCCCGGTCATTTTTAAAAGAAGGCTTTTTAATGAGCTCGACCTCATACAGGGCGACAGGGGAGGGCGTGACCTCCTTGAGGTGTATCCAGTCGAATATGTGAATATAGACATGCCTCTTGCAGCAATGGATGTGGATACGCCTGAAGAATATGAAAAACTCAGGGAGATGTTAGGTGTTTCAAGGGAATAACAGGTGATACAAATATTGGCGCATCCGCCGTCACTTAAGTTATGGCGGAACAGAGGGCTCAAGGCACAAGGCGCAAGGCAGTTCAATAATGCTGAGGCAGCGCCTATGTGACAATTACATAGTTTCGTCAACTCACACCAAATTTTTTTTGAAACCAAACCGGTTATTTTTCTGACTATATCAATAAAGTAAAAATTTCTGAAGATTTTGAGAAAATAATAATGAAAGGAGAATAACCTATGAAAGCTATGAAAAAGATTGTAATTGGTTTTGCGATTGTTGCTGTTTGTTGCATGAGTGCATTTGGGGATGATTCAACACCCCCTAAACATGGTGGCAGACGTCCTGGCCCACCTCCCGAGGCTTTTCAGGCATGTGAAGATAAAAACGAAGGGGATTCTGTTGAAATTGTAACTGATCGTGGTGATACATTAAGCGGCACATGTGAAAAAATGGGAGACAAACTTGCTCTGAGACCTGACAATCCACCTCCTGGGGATAATAATGAATAAAGTCTTATATAAGTTATAAAAGTTGCCAGGGAGTGATAATCAGCCATCAGCTTTCAGCAAAGGCTTTTAACAGGCTTAGCTGATTGCTGATAGCTGACTGCTGAAAGCTCCAACCAAAATTGACATATTTCGGTTGGTACTAGAAATGATATACAAACCTTGCGTTGATCCTTTCCCCTTCAGGTCTGTTTTCTGCTTCTGTCTCAAAGTACATATTAACAAACAGATGGGCATCCTTGTTAAATGAATAGAGCATGCCGGGGCCTATGGCCAAAACCTTTTCTTTTGAGCCGATCTGATCAACCCCATCATACTCAGTCTCGCTGACCTGCCTTAAATAATAGCCATTAATGCCAATACGAAAACGTTGTGGTATCAATTCATAGGATGAGGCAAAGTTAATATGAAATGCCTCTCCTGCCTGTACCTCATCTACGCCAGCTGCAGCGAGAGGTGCATAAGGTTCATCATTTTCTCCATTCAGCAGGTAACCCACCCTTGTTGAGAACTCCCACTTTGGGGTTATAAAATATGTTGCTGCCCAGTATGGATTAAAAGAGTAAAAATTACTGCCTGCATTTATAGCCTTAGTTTCATCATAATCACCGGTCGGAAGTATAAAACCGAGCGAGAACCTGTGCAGAAGTCTGGGGCCGTTTTCACCCATGATCGGGTCCCATTGCAGATAAGGGCCAACCCATAAATCTCCAACTCCGGAATTTTCCATTGGAAAACCTGTCATATAAGTGTCATAGCTCATATCAAGCTTTGCAAATGGAATAATGACATCAAGTCCCCATTTTGCAGCAAGAATAAACTCCATATCTGACTGGTAGGTGCACTGAATAAGTGTGATCCATGCCTCCAGTTCTTCACCAGCAAAGGGTGGTAAAAGTGCATTGCCATTCTGATCATTGAATTTATCCGCAGTCCAGTACTGAACATAATTCTGTGAATAGAGTCCGGGACCAGATGGCGGGGCGCCGTCAAGAAAACTGGTAAAGCCAAGGTTTAATGATGGCAGATCATAGGCTGATGATGAGATCGGAATGGTTAATACTAGAAATAAAGCAAGAATCAGTAAATAGATATTTCTCAGTCTCATAACTTTTTCCTCCATAAATAGGTTATACCCCAAAAAAAAGTCACTGTCGCCACAGGCCTTAACCTCATGGTTGACAGTGACATATGTTTATAAATATTAGATACTCTTAAGTGGCTGCGGTTTTGGGAAATCCTTGAAGACCGCTTCGGATTTTGCAAGTTCATCATCTGTAAGAGTGTAATTATCCAGTTCATTTGCAAAATACTTCTCATATGAACCAAGGTCAAGGAGGCCGTGTCCGCTCAGGTTAAAGAGTATTACCTTCTTTTCGCCTCTCTCCTTTGCCTTGTTTGCCTCCATAACAACCTGTGCAATAGCATGGTTTGATTCCGGTGCGGGTATAATACCCTCTGTCCGGGCAAAGAGCACGCCTGCATTAAATGCATCTATCTGTGAAACAGCCTTTGCGGTAAGCAGACCCTCTGAAACAAGCTGGCTTACAATGGGAGACATGCCGTGATACCTCAATCCCCCTGCATGAACCGGAGGTGGCACAAATGCATGGCCAAGGCTGTGCATTGCAAGAAGCGGAGTGTACTTTGCTGTGTCACCGTGATCATAAACGAATGGACCCCTTGTCAAGGTGGGGCAGGCAACAGGCTCTACAGGGTATATCTCCACCTTTTTGCCATGCATCTTGTCAGATACGAATGGAAATGAGATGCCTGCAAAGTTGCTTCCGCCGCCTGCGCAGCCTATTACAATGTCAGGATAATCCCCGGTTTTTTCAAGTTGTTTTTTTGCCTCAAGGCCTATCACTGTCTGATGGAGCATTACATGATTGAGCACGCTGCCGAGTGCATAGCGGGTCTGACCTGTTGTGTCGCTTACAGCCGCCTCAACTGCCTCACTGATGGCAATACCAAGGCTTCCGGGTGTGTTCGGGTCTTTGGCAAGTATCGCCCTTCCCGCATTTGTTTCATTGCTCGGGCTAGCAACGCACTTGCCGCCCCATGCCTGCATCATCGCCTTTCTGTAGGGCTTCTGGTCAAAGCTGATACGAACCATGTATATCTTGCATTCCAGGCCGATCTGGCTGCAGGCAAATGAGAGTGCGCTTCCCCACTGGCCTGCGCCTGTCTCTGTGGTAAGCTTCTTTATACCGAATACCTTGTTATAGTATGCCTGCGGCACAGCGGTATTGGGTTTATGGCTTCCGGCAGGGCTTACGCTTTCGTTCTTATAGTATATTTTAGCTGGTGTGCCCAGGGCCTTTTCCAGGGCAACGGCACGTATAAGTGGCGAAGGACGCCATATGGAGTAAATATTCATTACTTCATCAGGGATGGTTATCCATCTTTCAGTGCTGACCTCCTGTTCAATAAGGTTCATGGGGAAGACCGGTGCCAGCATCTCAGGGCTCACAGGTTTTCCATCAGGGCCCAGCGGGGGATTCATTTTAATATCTGCCAGGATATTATACCACTGCCTTGGCATCTCATCCGGGCTCAGAAAGATGGTGTTTGATTTCATGTTTTTCTCCTCTATTTTTTTGTTGTCAGATTGACCAGTTACAATAGATAACTGTGTTTATGCCTTGCTTTGCCGCTTTTGACCGACGGAGTATAAGTGATGGAAAATTATATGTCAATGGCTGATTGTTTTTTCGGATGACTGGACTGATATAGTGTGATAGTCATTCCGGCAGTGTTTTCTGATATTGTTTTGGATAATTTATAAGGAGGTTTTATTTACAGATGGGTTTCAGACCATGTATAGATCTGCTTGATGGCAGGGTGGTGCAGATAGTGGGAGGCAGCCTTACAGGTGAAAAAAGCGCCACAAAGGTAAATTTTGAGACAGTGCTCTCGCCTGCCTATTATGCAAATTTGTACAGGGAGGATAACCTTAGGGGAGGGCATGTGATATCGCTTGGACAGGGTAATCACGATGCTGCCATATCTGCTCTAAAGGCCTTTCCGGGCGGCCTCCAGATGGGGGGAGGCATAAACCCTGATAACGCATATGAATATCTTGAGGCAGGGGCAAGCCATGTAATTGTGACATCCTATCTCTTTACCGAAGGCAAAATGGATGAAGTGCATCTTAAAAATATAGTGGATGCGGTGAGCAAGGAGAGGCTTGTGATAGACCTGAGCTGCCGAAAAAGGGGTGATGATTATTATGTTGTAACTGACAGGTGGCAGAAATTTACCAGCTTGAAGGTTGATAAAAACACCCTTTTATCTCTTTCACAATACTGCGACGAGTTTCTGGTTCATGGCGTGGATGTTGAAGGTAAAAGGCAGGGCATAGAGGAAGAGCTTGTCAGGATACTGGGCCAATTCAGCCCGATTCCTGTGACCTATGCCGGGGGTGTAAAATCCCTGGCAGATATGGATCTTATCCTCAGTCTGGGTAGGGGCAGGGTGAATGCCACAATAGGAAGCAGCCTTGATATATTTGGAGGGGATATCCCATATCGTGAGGTTGTAAAGTGGCATAATTCATTGGTAAAATCTCTTGATAAATAAAGGAAATCACCAGCATGGCACAACAGCCAAATTTTGAACAGGGGCCAATAAGGCCGCCAAGCGAGGCAAAAAGTTTTTTATTGAGGATCACCAGGAACTGCCCCTGGAATCAGTGCCTGTTCTGCCCTGTTTATAAGGGAAGAAAGTTTTCCATGAGGGAGGTTCAGGAGATAAAGGATGATATAAAAACCGCCAGGGAGATATATGACAGCATAAAAGAGGTCTCATTCAGGCTCGGGTATGGTGGTGAAATAAATTCGCAGGTTATAGGCGCCCTTTTTAATGACCCCGGCAAATCAGAAAGTTACAGAAGCATGGCCATGTGGATGTATTATGGCACTGGCGCCTGTTTTCTGCAGGATGCCGATAACCTTATCATGAAGACAGATGACCTTGTTGAGGTGCTTGAATATCTAAAGGCAAGTTTCCCTGAGATAACCCGAATAACCACATATTCCAGGTCACGGACAATCGTAAGAAAGAGCATTGAAGAGCTTGTTAAAATTAGGAATGCAGGGCTTAACAGGATACATGTGGGTCTTGAAACAGGCTATGACCCGCTCCTTAAACTGATTAAAAAGGGGGTTACATCAGAGCAGCAGGTTGAGGCAGGCCAGAAGGTTATTGCCGCTGGAATGGAGCTTTCAGAATATGTAATGCCAGGTCTTGGCGGGAGGCAGATGTGGAAAGAACATGCAGTGGCCACCGCAAAGGCGCTTAATAAGATTAACCCCCATTTTATAAGGCTGAGGAGCCTTAGAATCCCTGAGCGGGTGCCTTTAATAGAAAAGGTGAGGGCAGGTGAATTTATAAAACAGACAGATGATGGAATAGCAGAGGAGATTCGTCTGTTCATCGAGACACTTGAAAATATTACAAGCACACTCACAAGCGACCATATAATGAACCTGCTTGAGGAGGTAAACGGCACATTTCCGCAGGATAAACAAAAGATGCTGGATGTGATAAAAGGTTATCAGGACATGCCGGATGATGAGAGGATGATTTACCGGGTAGGAAGAAGGGGAGGGGCTTACAGCTCCACAGCAGATGTTAATAATAACCCTGTAACAAGAAACAGGATAGAAAACCTGATATCTGAAATACGCAGGCAGGAAGGTGAATCAGGGCTTGAACAGGCCATCAGTGATATGGTAGATCAGTATATATAAAAGCCGGGCGCAAGGCACAAGGCACAGGACGCAGGGCACAAGACGCAGGGCACAAGGAACTAGGAACAGGACGCAGGGTGCAAGGCGCAGGGCACAGGGTGCAGCCTGAGCAAGATTTACAGTATAAGGTGAGGTAAAAAAATTGGCATATTATCCTATTATGGTTGATCTGACTGGCAGAGATGTTCTGGTGGTTGGAGGCGGTTCTGTGGCTGCTAGAAAGATTTTAACGCTTATTGAGTATGGCGCCTTGGTCAGCGTTGCTGCACGTGAATTGTCCCCTGAACTCAAAAACCTGGTTGAAAGCGGCCTGGTAAAATACCTTGGAGGGGAATTCAGCCTGGTATTTCTAAAGGACAAGTTTCTTGCCATAGCAGCAACCGATGACCCTGAGCTTAACCACAGGATATCTCTTGCTGCACAAGCAAAGGGGATGCTTATTAATGCGGTTGATGAGCCGGCGGACTGTACCTTTATTGTCCCTTCAATCATCAGGCGGGGCGATCTTGTTATATCTGTTTCCACATCAGGAAAGAGCCCGGCCCTTGCAAAAAAGATCAGGGAACAGCTTTCGACCATGTTTGGCCCTGAGTATGAACTCTTTCTGCGTATGATGGGTAAAATCAGGGGATCGATCCTTGCCGGGTCGTCTGACCAGAAGGCTAACAGCAAGGTGTTTCACTCTATTGTGGATTCAGGTTTACTGGATGCAATCAGGGAAGATAACCATAAAAAGGCGGCAGAAATATTGTCAGATATCCTGGGTCATGAGATTTCAGCAGAAGATATAAAGGATTATCTGAATCAATGAGGTGTGCATGGATAGTATTCTTTCCATTATAGCCCTTTTTTTAATCCTGTTATCAACGGGAGGTTTTATTGTATACATTATAAAAAAGAGCAGGTCTGTATTCAGGTGCTCATACTGGGTACTGTTTTCGGCCTTTATTTTTCAAACCCTCTTTCTCGTGCACAGATATATTGCCCTTGGCACTGTGCCTGTTGTGACACTCAAACTTGCACTAGCCTTTTTTGCATGGAGTATTGTAGGAGTCTATCTCCTGTTCCAGGCGAGATACAGGCTCATGGTACTGGGGACATTTGTGGCCCCCGTTGCTGCCTTTTTCATGATACTCTCATCTCTATTGCCCAAGGCGCCAGATACGGTTCCCATACTTTTAAAAAGTATCTGGCTTCTGCTGCATGCCATTACCATGTTTCTGGGTTATGCAATATTTGCAATGGCCTTTGTTGCATCCATAATGTATCTAATACAGGAGCGGCAGATTAAAAGAAAGACAAGGGGCACCATGTTTAGGAGGCTTCCTTCCCTTGAAACACTTGATTCCATAAACCATTATTCAATTATATACGGTTTTTCGCTCATAACTCTGGGTATGATCACAGGCGCTGTATATGCCCAGACTGCACTCGGAAGCTACTGGAGATGGGACCCTAAAGAGGTCTGGTCTCTTGTTACCTGGATCTGCTATGCTATCCTTCTGCACGAGAGGCTTGCTGTAGGGTGGCAGGGAAGGCGTTCAGCCATCATGTCTATCTTGTGCTTTATGGTGCTGATCTTTACCTTTCTGGGAGGTGGCCTGCTTCTTGACAGCTACCACAGTTTTGGCGATTTTGGCGGGGGCGTTAAACTGCCATGACAACCATTATAAATATGGGGATGAACCATGAATCTGCCCCAGTTGAAATGAGGGAATGCCTTTCAGGGGATAAAGCTGATCCTGCAGAAATTTTCTCGCTGATGAGGAAATCAGAATTCATAGGTGAAAGCATGTTCATTTCAACCTGTAACCGTGTTGAGACCATCTGCACTGCCACTGACCCTGATAAGGCAGAAAAGGTTATTATTGACCTGATGGCACAGACAGGAGGTATGCCTGTTGAAAAGCTCAGGTCTCATATCTATCTGTATAAAGATATGGATGCGGTAAGGCATATCTTCAGGGTTGCTTCAAGTCTTGATTCAATGGTTGTTGGAGAGCCCCAGATACTTGGGCAGGTCAAGGAGGCGTTCAGGTTAGCTGCTGTAAAGGAAAGGTCAACAGGTGTTATACTGAACAGGCTCATGCACAGGACATTTCATGTTGCAAAGAGGGTGCGTACAGAGACTGGCATCTCGGAGACCGCTGTTTCAATAAGTTATGCCGCGGTTGAGCTTGCCAAAAAGATATTTTACGGGCTTGATGGCAGGGTCGCCCTGCTTATCGGCGCAGGTGAAATGGCAGAACTTGCTGCCAAACACCTTGTTGGCAACGGGGTAAAGGAACTTAATGTTGTAAACAGGAGTTTTGAGAGGGCTGTTGAGCTTGCGAATAGCATTGGAGGAAAGGCGGCTCTTTTTGATGAAATGGAGGAGCAGCTTGTTAATGCAGATATTGTAATATCCTCAACCTCGGCCACCAGCTATATTATTACCGCTGATATGATTAAAAAAATCCTTCGCAGGAGAAAAAACCGCCCGCTTTTTCTGATCGATATTGCCGTGCCAAGGGATATAGAGCCAAAGGTGAACAGCCTTGAAAATGTATTTTTATATGATATTGATGATTTAAAAGAGGTAGTTAATGATAACAGCGCCCAGCGGATGCAGGAGGCAGTGAGGGCAGAAAGGATTATCGAGGAGGAGGTTATTAAATTCAGTAAATGGCTTTCTACCCTTGATGTTGTGCCAACTATTGTGTTATTGAAGGAAAAGATCGAGGAGATACGGAAGGCCGAGTTGAAGCGGAGCATGTCTCAGCTTCAGGGTCTTACAGATGAACAGATAGAGGCTATTGAGACATTGACCCTCTCCATGACAGAAAAGATGATAAATGACCCTATTCTGGCATTAAAGAATATTTCATCAAGGTCTTCGAGGGACTCATTTATTGATATTACAAAAAGGCTTTTTAATCTGGATAAAGAAAAAACATAGGGGATCACAATATGCAAATAGAAAAGATAATAAACAGGATCAAAAATCATGAAAAGGCCGATGGAATTGGGATGATAGCAAGTCACCTTGGAATTGTGCGCGGTTTTTCAAGAAAGGGCGGGGATATAAAAGCGGTAAATGTCAAATATGATATGGATGCGCTCAACAGGGTTATAGCTCATATAAAGAGCATGCCCGGGATAGTTGAGGTTCTGGTTGAGGTAAATGAAGGGCACCTCAAGGTGGGTGATGAACTTATGTTTGTGGCAGTTGGCGGGGATATCAGGGAAAACGTGTTTGCCGCACTTATTGAGGCGGTTAACAGGATCAAGAAACAGGCTGTAAGCAAAGAGGAGATATTTATTTCCTAGCATCTGAAAGGGGTTATTATTATGGGAATGGTTGATGTTACTGAAAAACCGGTGATAAAAAGAACGGCCGAGGCCTCTGGCAGGCTGTATCTTTCCAGTAAAACAATCGAGACAATAAAGGACGGAAAGGTGAAAAAGGGAGACCCTCTTCTTATTGCAGAGGTGGCCGGCATGAATGCTGCCAAGCAGACACACCTGCTTATACCCCACTGTCATCAGATAGCCCTTGATATGGTCAAGGTAGAATATAAAGTTAATGACAACTATATAGATGCAAACTGTACTGTGAGCGCCAGGGCAAGAACAGGCGTGGAGATGGAGGCGCTCATAGGGGTCTCTGTTGCGCTTAACACCATATGGGATACTGTTAAATATATAGAGAAGGATAAGGACGGCCAGTACCCCGGCACAAAGATTACAGATATAAAGGTAGTATATAAAAAGAAAGAATAATGGTTAGTTAGTGTCCATCCAGAAAGAGACAAATTCTGGATGGACACTAGTATTCCGATTCATTAAAAGAGTAACGAATTATTTTGCAAAATCGAAT
>CAYWRH010000151.1:0-10824 GCA_964460435.1 uncultured Desulfatiglans sp. | reverse complement strand
ATATTGCCCTTATCAAAAAGGGTTCGGATAAATTCCGACCGGTTTCAATCATTGGGTACGACTTGTTAAAGTGACATCCTTTGCATAGAAACTTAAAATTAATTCGAAAGGAGGATGTCAATATGATTAATGGTACAGTGAAATGGTTTAATGACAAAAAAGGTTTTGGTTTCATCGAACAGGACAATGGCCCGGATGTATTTGTTCATCATTCAGGTATTGTATCTAATGGTTTCAGGAGCCTGGATGAAGGTGCTCGTGTTACATTTGATATTGAAAATGGCCCAAAAGGTCCATCAGCAGTAAATGTAAAAACTATATAATTTGTCTACATAGCAGTTAAAAATCAAGGGCGCCTCATAATGATTATGGGTGCCTTTTTTATTCTATTTGGCATAAAATGAAAAATGGCTGCACCATCCAGTATGCCTTCTTTTTATTGCATAATTTGATATTCAATAGTAAGCTTCCTCGCAAAAAATTCCCTTATTAAAAATTATATTAAAAAAGAATAAGTTAACCAGATATGAATCGATAATTGCGCTGATTTGGTGATTTGTATGGCTCCGATATGCAATCACACAGATTGATCGTTAATGATTACAGGTAAAGGGTAATGAAATTTCTAAAACATATTCTCAAGATGCATCCGGCTACACTTGTGCTGATCAGCTTTCTTCTTGCAATTTTCATCGGAACAATACTGCTGAAACTCCCTGTCTCTTTGATTGACGGCCATATTCTCTGGATAGATGCATTTTTTACCGCTACATCTGCTGTATGTGTAACAGGTCTTACAGTTGTGGATACTGGCAGCTGTTTCACTCTATTCGGCCAGTGTGTGATACTGCTTCTTATACAGGTTGGAGGTCTTGGGGTGATGACCTTCTCAGTATTTCTTTTCAGGTGGATTGGCAAAAATATACCATTCAGACACCGTATGGTCATGCAGGATATCTTTTCACACACACCGCGACGGGACATACTAAGCCTTGTTAAAAGCACAGTATTTTTTACACTGCTTGTGGAGATGGTAGGCGCCCTCATTCTTGCTATTTACTGGCATCATGAATTGCCCTTCTGGAATGCGGCTTATAATGGCATATTTCATTCAGTTTCTGCCTTCTGCAATGCCGGGTTTGCACTGTTCTCTGACAGTATGATCAAATACAGCAACAGCCTCCTTGTAAATTTTATCATATGCGGGCTTATTGTATCAGGTGGCATTGGTTTTCCGGTAATATATGACATTCAGTCATGGTTAAGGGAAAGAAAAAGGCATCGCGTAAAACTCTCAGTACAAACAAAATCGGTGCTTGTTACCACCTTTTATCTTATCCTTGGCGGCGCCCTGTTATTCTTTTTCCTTGAACAGGGTTTAGTTGTAAAAACAGGGTCATTGATTCACCGGATACTTATCGCTCTTTTCCAGTCGGTTACATGTCGCACTGCCGGTTTTAACAGTGTTGATATAGGCTCTTTAAAGGAATCAACGCTATCAGTGATGATCTTCCTTATGTTTATCGGTGCATCTCCGGGGTCATGCGGGGGAGGGGTTAAAACAACAACACTGGCCCTTTTGGGGGCTTTTGCATGGAGCAGATTGAGGGGATACTCTCATGTTAATATGTACAGGAAGAGTATCCCTGTTGACACTGTAAACAGGAGCGTTGCGCTTATACTTATTTCCATATCTCTTATAGGGTTTGTGCTCTTCATGATTCTTATCGGCGAATCATTCAGGCCTGACAGTATATCAAGACACTCAGGATCATTCCTTGCATCACTATTTGAAACAGTATCTGCCTTTGGCACTGTCGGTTTGTCAATGGGCATTACACCTGACCTTGGAATATGGGGCAAGTGCTGGATAAGCATTATGATGATAATCGGACGTGTAGGTATTTTTACCTTTTCCTATATTATTTCCGGGTCCGGAAATATGAATAACATGGAATATTCTGAAGAAAATATTATGATCGGTTAAAGAGAGGTATATTATGAAAAGATTTGCTGTAATAGGCCTTGGCAATTTCGGTTTTCATGCTGCAAAGGCGCTGTATGAAGATGGAAATGAGGTCGTGGCAATAGATAGTGACAAGGCAAGGGTTCACGCCATTGATCCCTATTCCACAGAGGCTATTGTGCTGGATGCCTCAGATAAAGAGGCCCTCAGCGCCCTTGGACTTGAAAGCATGGACGGGGTTATTGTATCTACCGGTACAAAAATAAGCACAAGTCTCCTCATATGCCTTTATTTGCAGGAAATGGGAGTCAAGAACATCCTTGCAAAGGCAATTGATGAAGACCACGGCAAAATATTAAGACGTGTCGGCGCAAGGGAGGTTATACACCCTGAACGTGACATGGCAATCAGGGTTTCACGCAGCCTGTCAAGGCCGAACATTCTTGATTTTGTGCCTCTGGCTGACGACTATGATCTTGTTCAGGTGGGTCCACCCAGGGAATTCATTGGCAAAACTCTGGCCGAACTGAATTTAAGGGCAAAATATAATGTGAATATTATTGCAATAAAAGAACTGGTCCCGGATAACTTTCTGCTTGTCCCACCGGCAGGATTCGTCATTAAGGACAGTGATATACTGATTATGCTCGGGAAGTCAGATGATATTAAAAAGATCAGGGAGCTGAAGTAGGGTTATCTGTTCTCTGTATCATTGCTAATCTCATACCTTTCATAACCGCTGCTTCGTGTCAGTATCAGTTCCCCTGCGCCGTTTACCTCCATGAAAAGGGCCTCAACCCCTTTCATGGATTCAACAAGTTTGAGGCCTTCCTTTACCCCAAGTATACTCAGCGCTGTACCCAGTATATCAGTTGTGACAGTGTCAGGCCCTATAACCGATACACTTGGAACCTCTTCAGCTGTAAGCCCTGTCCTGGGATCAACAATGTGCGAATAGCGCTTGCCACCTATCTCCACAAAACGTCTGTAGTTGCCTGATGTGGAGACTGCCATATCTGTGAGTTCAACCACAGTGACAAGCGCATCAGGATTTTCAGGAAAACGGGGGTCCTGTATACCCACTCGCCAGGGCTTTCCGTCAGGGCGATAGCCCAGTGCATTGATATCTCCTGACATGGCCACAAGTGCGGATGTGACGTCATGCCCTTTAAGAAGTGCTATGATATTATCTGCTGTAAAACCCTTTCCCAGTCCCCCAAGATCAATGGATATTTGAGATTTTTTCAACACAGTTGAATCTGCATGTTCAAGAATGATCTTTTCTGCGCCAATACTTTTAAGGGCGGTTTTTATCTCCTCATCTGATGGTAAAAGATTATTTTTAGCAGCGGTTTTCCACATCTTGATAATTGGGCCTGCAGTAATATCAAATACGCCCAGGGTCTCAGGATGCCAGATCTTCCCCGTATTAATGGCATCCCACAATTCATTTGATATACGCATCTTCTGATTTACAGGGAGATTGTTCAAACGGTTAAGCTCAGAATCAGGCATATGTGAACTGAGAATAGTTACAAGATGGTTTACACGGTGGGCAATCTCTTTAAACAGGGCATCCTGTTGCTTTTTGTCATCCCCGCAAAGAGTTATGCTTACTTGTGTCCCCATCGCCTCCCATGTGCGGGTCTCGCACTTTTGCCGCGGCTCTTTATCTACTCCGCAGCCATAAAGGAGTGAATAGAGTAGCAGAGCAAGAATAAGCAGTATATCATTTTTACAGAAGCGCATAGTATCTTATAGTGTTTCCCAGTTTCTGTCTTGTGCCTATGCCCACAAAGACATAGCGTGTAAGCCAGTCGTATCTGCCCTTTTCCACCTCAAATATTGGATTGGCACGAAGGTAATATTCATCAGACGATACCTCCGGCCCATTTTCAAACATCCATGCCTTTATCTTTTTCATGGAGTCTTTATATCTTCCCCAAAGGTATCCGCGGTTCTGCATATATATGAGTGTTCCATCATCTGCCTCAAGCATATACCTGGCATTGAGTTCTACTGTGCCATCCGGACGGAACAGGGCATAATCACCGCCACTATTGGGTACTATCTTGCCGTTCAGATATGGGCCTCTTATTATGCCCTGGTCCAGATAGACAGCTCCGCGCCCCGCCCCTGAGGGCATATTATTGATATTCTGTACCCTTGGAAAGGTGAGGCTTATTTCAAAACAGAAGTGCATTCTGGGCTCCCCCGGATCAGAAACACCGGGCAGGGTATTAGTGTAATTTAATTCTGACATAGAGATATCTCCTTGGCGACCATAATGTTTTAAATCTATTACAGGCAATCATCAATATTTTATGTTTATAAAAATAGCAAGGTACTATTGGATGAATCGCAGGGTTATTAAGCAATAAGAAATATATAAGAGGGTTAGAGGGTTTCTAGAATTCGAGTCTTGCTGAAGGGGGAAATGATATTGAGAGCTTAAGGCTGCCTTTTTTCAAGTTTATCATTAAGACTGATATTGCTATCCTGCCTTTCACCTTTTTCCCCCGTATGCAAGCAGTAGCAAACCAAAAAGTTTATCACGTTTTTCAGCAGGTATACTGTGCCCTGATAGTCTTTTATTCAGGCTGGTCGCCTTTTCTGTAACAAGACCAGATCTAATCCTCTCATTAACCTTTGCTTTATTATCGATCACTATACCTTTAATGCCAGACTCTTCTTTTCTACCAGTATTATCCTCTATTGTATTGATCCTGGCCCCTGTGCACATATTTATTTTTGCCGAATTTGTATTGGGGATAGAAATAAACGCAATTGTAAATATCATTATAAAAATTATTTTTTTCATAACACTCTCCTATTTTTAAACCCCTGAAGAAGACCATAGGCTATCTATGCCCATATCCTGTACAATCTTTATGCCAGAGAGGATAAAAACCTGACTAATTCATATGTCGTGCCTTTAACATCTTATTTTTATTGTAAATTATGCGGTAAAAAAATCGATTGTATATATGTAATAATGGGGAAAGCAGGCTGTTTAATGGATGAAAATGTATATTAATGTGTATAGTAAAATAAAAGATTGTTATTAGCTGTATTATATATCATGCATTTATGTCCTGCAGGTGCACTCCTTCAGTTTTATCCAGTCTCCTGTTAAATCCTGCCCCGTAAAACAGGATTATCATGAATCCAAAGGTAATCAGGGGCAGTATATACTGTATAGAGCAATTCAGTAAAATTAAAGAGGCTAGATATAATTTAATTTAAGATTCTTGACTCTAAATTAGTTTATCATATATAATCCATCAGTAACATATGTTTCCTTAACAGGGTTAGATATGGCCAATAAAACAGGGAAGGGCGACAAGAGAGCAAATGCAGTTGACAAAAATAGGCCATTAAAATCCTCTTCTTACCCAAAAGGCACCCCTAAAAAGATCCTTGAGTTTGAAAAGCTTATATCAGGTTTTTCAGCGGCACTAATTGCAGCGCCGCAGGAAGATCTTGAAGATGAATTAAACAGATGGATTAAAAAATTTGTAGAATTCCTAGATGTTGACAGGTGTGTTGTAAATGAGATCATGGATGATGGCAAATCGGTTCGCCGTCTATTGTATTACACAGATGCTGATGTGGATGTCCTGCCTGTTCCAGAGGGTTACCTGCTTCCAGCAGGGGTAATAGATGAGCTCAAAAAAGGCCTAGTAATAAAAGCCTCAAAGATACCTGATGATCTGCCTCAGAGTTTCAGAAACGGCATAATAGAGAAGACAAAAACAAAATCAGTGGTAATCATTCCATTTTCAGCAGACAACAGGGTGATTGGCACTCTTTTATTCGCCAGTTTCAGAAAAGAACGTAAATGGTCAGAGAATCTTCTAAGGCGAATCAAGCTGATTGCTGAGATAATAGCCAATGCAATAATAAGAATACGCTCGCACAAGGCTCTTATTGAACTGACTGAGCACAGGAAACTGCTTGAGGAGACATATTCTTCTGTAATTAAAAATGCAAATCTGGGTTTTATGATCATTGATCTTACAGGACATAAAATTATTGATGTCAACGATGAATACTGCCGCATGTCCGGATACACCCGTGAAGAGCTTATCGGCAAGAATACATGGGAAATAGATGCGTCAATGAACCAGGACAAGATAATTGAGGAGGGTAAGCTTGTTTCTGTAGAGGGGGCAATTCATATAAAGACATCACATAAAAGAAAGGATGGAACCATTTTTGATGTTGAGATAAGCAGCAACCTCTTTTCAAAGGACCCCAACATTGTATACAGTTTTATTCGAGATATAACAGATATAAATCGGACACAAAAGGAATTGGAAGATCGCCTCCAATTTGAAGAGATAATTTCAGAATTTTCTACAGAACTGATATCTCCCGATGATTATAATAAAAAACTTCTTTACTGGCTGAAGAGGTTTGTTGAATACCTGAAGGTTGACAGGGGGGTTATTGTTGAGCACAGCATTGAATCAAAGAGAGTAAAGGTTCTGATGCAATACTCTGTGCCTGAAATTGATCTGCCTCCTCTTGATGAGCTTTATGACATACCGGAAGAGGAAATATTGGAATTTCAAAAAGGGATGTTTCTCAGGGCGGAAAAAATACCTGATGATATTCCCGAATTGCTTCGAGGGGGTTTAATAGAAAAGGACAACACTAGATCTGTCATTATTGTGCCCCTTTCAACAGGCAGTAAAGCAGTTGGGTCCCTTACCTTTGCCACCTATAGAGAAGAACACAAATGGTCTGATGATATGGTGCGACGTATCAGGCTTATTGGAGAAATAATTGCCAATACTATTCTCAGGCAGCGTTCAAGTGATGCCCTCATTGAGGAGGTTAAACGCAGGAAGATGCTTGAGGAAAAATATTCCTCTATACTGAAAAATGCCAGCGTTGGATTCTGGATCACTGATTTTTCGAGCTTATCAATACTGGATGTGAATGACGAATACTGTCGTATGACCGGATACAGCCGTGATGAACTCCTTTCAAAAAAGATCTGGGAGATAGATGCCTCTGGTGATCCTCAGAAGATTATGAAAGAGAGGTCTTCTATGGTAGATCAAAATGGCATTATTCATCTTGAAACCAGACATAAAAGGAAAGATGGCACTTTTATCGATGTATCGATAAGCGCCAATATATTTGCTGAAGAGGGTATTGTCTGTAATTTTATCAGTGATGTTACAGAAATAAAAAAGGCCCAAATAGAAAAAGAAGAAAGGCTTGCCTTTGAAAAACTCGTCTCGGAATTTTCTGCTTCTCTAATGAATATTAAATTAGAAGAGATAAATGAAGAACTAAAAAAATGGCTCATAAAGTTTGTCGATTTTCTTGATATCGGGAGAGGTATTATTAATGAATATGACTATGACAATAACACCATGATGGCCCTGGTAAATTATACAGCTCCTGATTCGGTAAGCGAGACATTGCCGCATGATACAGTGCTTAAAACACCTGATTCAGTGATGAATGAATTTAAAAAAGGCGCAATGATCCGGGCTGAAAAGATACCTGAAGACCTGCCCGACTCATTTCGCGGATGGATTATAGAAAAGCATAATACAAAATCTCTTGTAGTTGTTCCTCTCATATCAGAAAGTCAGATTATCGGGAATCTTACATTTGCAGGTTATAAAAAAGAACGTAAATGGCCAGATGATATTTTTAACCGGATTAAATTGATAGGTGAAATTATCGCTGGTGCGATATTGCGTCTGCGTGCTCATGAAGCCCTGCTGGATGAAATGAAATTCCGTAAAATGATCGAGGAGCGGTACACATCGATTATAAAAACTGCAAATGTGGGTTTTATGATCTCCGATATGAATGCGAATATCCTTGATGTTAATGATGCCTATTGTGAAATGTCAGGTTATAATCGTGATGAATTACTGCGCATGAAGATTTATAATCTTGATGTATCCGGGGACCCTGAAAAGGTTGATAATGACAAGGGTAAAATCTTTGAAACAGGATCATTTCATCATGAAACAAGCCACATAAGAAAAGATGGCAGTGTCATTAATGTCTTTATAAGTGCAAACCGGCTAAAAAATGAGAATATTATCTATAGTTTTATCAGGGATGTTACAGAGCTTAGAAAAACAGAGGAAGATCTCGAAAACAGACTGAAATTTGAACAGCTTATGTCTGAATTTTCCGCTGCTCTAATCAACTTGAAGCTGGCCGATATTGGAGAAGATTTTAAGCCCTGGTTAAAAAAGTTTGTAGATTTTCTTGAAGTGGAAAGAGGGATAATAAATGAATATGATTATGATAATAGGCTGGTAAATGCAATTTCAGCATATACTGTTCCTGATATAGATGTCCCGCCAACAGACAGGCGCAACGAAGCTCCTCCATTAATTATGGATAAACTTTCAAAAGGCGATATTATCAGGGCAGAGAGGATACCTGATGATTTGCCTCCTATATTTAATGAAAGCATAATCCGAAGACATAAGACAAAATCCATATTGATTGTCCCTCTTTTAGCAGAGCACCAGATCATAGGAAATCTGACATTTGCCACATACACAAAAGAACATAAATGGTCAGATGAATTTGTGCGGCGGATTAAACTGATCGGTGAAATCATTGCCAATGCAGTCTTGAGAAAAAGGGCATCTGATGCCCTTATAAAAGAAATGGAACGCCGGCATCTGCTTGAGGAAAGGTATACCTCAATCATAAAAAATGCAAATGTGGGTTTCATGATAACAGACCTGAATCAGAATATCCTGGTCGTAAATGATGAGTATTGCCGGTTATCCGGTTTCAGCCGTGATGAACTTGTTAAAATGAAAATATCTGACATCGATTTCTCTGAAGACAGGGAGAAGGTGGATGCTGATGGAAAAATTACCGTGGAGCATGGTTCTTTATTTCATCAGAGCAGACATATCCATAAAAGCGGAAGGATATATGATGTTGAGGTGAACAGCAATTATCTTGAAAATGAAAAAATAATTTTCAGTTTTATAAGGGATGTCACAGAGCTGAATCAGGCAAAGAAGGAACTGGAGGAGAGGCTCAAGTTTGAAGAACTTGTCTCTGAATTCTCTGCAGCACTTATCAATGTTAAACTGTATGATATAAAAACAAAACTGGATGACTGGCTAAGACGTTTTTCCGAATTGCTGGGTGTGGACAGATGGGCAATAGGTGAATATGAAAATAACTATGGCATATACAGGTTTATATGCGCATACTCAAATCCGGATGTTTACCCTGTGCCGCCTGATTACCCGATGGTAATGATCAATGATGGCAGATATGGCCTCGAGAAGTACCTGATGAAGGGTGAAAATATCAAATTAGACAGCTCAAATGAGCGGCTGCCTGAAGACCTCAGCTTATGGGCACAACAGGTGCTCGATGATGGCACAAAATCAATACTCATGCTGCCGCTTTTGGCAGGTGATACGCTGCTTGGAAGCATGGTTATAGCAACCCTCACACATGAAAAGAGATGGACAGATGAAATTGTCAGGAGACTGAAGCTGGTTGCAGAAATATTTACAAGTTCCCTGATGCGTGAGAAGACAGATATTGAGTTAGAAAATTACAGGAAACATCTTGAAAAAATGGTTGAGGAGCGGACAGCCAGCCTTGAAAAGGCACAGAAAGAGCTGCTTGTTAGTGAAAAGATGGCTACCCTTGGTAAGCTTACTGCAACTGTGAGCCATGAATTAAGAAACCCTCTGGGCACTATAAGGACTTCTGTTTTTGCGATTGGGAAACGTCTGAAAGGAGAGGATGAAAAGGTTACGGTTGCCTTTGACAGGGCTGAAAGGAATATCAAACGATGTGATCTTATAATAGATGAACTCCTTAACTATTCCAGAGTAAAGGAGCTTGTACTTGAACCTACAGCCCTTGATGAGTGGATAAAGGATGTTCTGGATGAGACAAAACCCCAAAAAGGCATAGCTGTTAAAACAGATCTTAATGCTGGAGCATCAATCAGTATTGATCGTGAACGTTTCAGGCAATCTATTGTAAATATACTTACAAATGCCTACCAGGCCATAGAAGAAAAGAAACTCAACGAACCTGGAAATGTGCTAATCAGTACCTTTAACGAAAAAGATAAAATTATTATCAAAATATCAGATGATGGGGTTGGATTTGATATGGCTGTAAAGAGCAAACTGTTTGAGCCGCTTTTTAGCACCAAGGCCTTTGGTGTAGGTCTGGGGTTATCGATTACCAGACAGATAATAGAACAGCACGGTTTTAAAATGGATATGCATGGTGAACCAGGTAAAGGCGCCTCTGTGACTATAACAATACCGATAAGGGATATAGAATAAAAAATTTTAGTCGGAGAAATAAAATGAAAAGCCTGAATATTTTTGTAGTTGATGATGACAGGGATTTTGCAGAGAGTCTCAGTGATATCTTTGAAATGGAGGGTCATAAGTGTGAAATGGCGCATGATGGTGAAACAGCCATTAGAATGCTCACTGAAAAAGATTTTGATCTAACCTTCATGGATATAAAGATGTCAGGCAAAAATGGTGTTGAAAGCTTTCTTGAGATTAGAAAGATTAAACCCGATGCAAAAATAATCATGATGACCGGCTACAGTGTTGAGTATCTGATCACGCAGGCAGTGGAAAACGGTGCATGGCGTGTGCTCCAGAAACCGCTTGACATGGATGAATGCCTTAGCATGATCAGGAAGGTAACACCAACAGGCATACTTATTGCTGACGATGACCCTGACTTTCTAAATAACCTCAAGGATGTACTGGAGGATTCCGGTTTTAAAGTTTACAAGGCAAAGGATGGTGACGAGGCAATCAGGCAAACACCGATGGAAAGTCAGGCGGTACGGGACA
>CAYWRH010000150.1:0-10990 GCA_964460435.1 uncultured Desulfatiglans sp. | reverse complement strand
GATATTTTCCCAAGATTTTTATAATTATTTATAGGCATAAAATGTCGGGAAAATATCTTTTTTTCTATGGCATGAATTTAATCGACTTAATAACAGGAGCAGGCTATTTTACCCTGTTTTTATTAAGTCTTTATTCACTGGCCAGGGCAGATAGAGTTGTAAAACCCCAGCACCTTAATGGATACCGGTTAATATGGACAATAATTACCATTACTATTTTTATGATTCTGATATCATGTGTCTTTGGAATATCGAAAACCTTAATGGACAACATACGAATTATAGCAAATAAACAGGGATGGTATGATAATCGCTATTCATTTCAGATTATCTTTATATCCGGTATTTGCGCAATATTATTACTAGTTGCTGTCGTTAATGAGGCATCTTCAACAGGCATTTTTAGCTATAACGGTCATGTAATCCGCTGGTTGATAATTTTATTTGCCTTCAATCTGATTAACTCTATTTCATTGCACATTCTTGATCAATTTATGAATACTAGAATTCTAGGTTTTAGAATAGAAAGGGGGATCGAGATGTTAATAATAATCTTTGTCCTCATTTCATACGCACGCCACCTTTATGATTCTGCTAAAAAGGTTAAACAGGTTTCTTATGTCACTCCTGCTCGTTACATTTGAGGAGGACAACTGAAAGTAAACGGCTAAATATCTGCCGCATAATAATAGGTGATGAAATGAATAAAATACAAACTTCCGGTGAAAGAAAAATTGCATACCTTGCAAGCGAATATCCGGCTATTTCTCATACCTTTATTTTCAGAGAGGTTCAGGAGTTAAGAAAAAGAGGTCTTGATATTAAGACAGCATCCATCAGAAGACCAGAGATGCTGGCAAAGATGACAGATGAGGAAAAAAGGGATGCAGAAAATACATTGTATATTAGAAACAGATCAAAATTTAATATACTGCTCGATCATCTTTTACTCATATTTAAATACCCTTTCAGGTATTTTTCAATGTTATTCAACACCTGTCGATTTTCAAGAAAAGGACATTTTGGCCTATCTAAATCAATTGGCTATTTTGTTGAAGCAGGCATACTTGTAAACTGGGCGCTAAATAACATGATAGATCATATCCATGTCCATTTTGCAAACCCTGCTGCTACTGTTGCTATGATTGCAACATGCTATGGTACGGTTTCGTTCAGCCTTAGTATACATGGCCCTGATATATTCTATAACGTAGATAATAATTTAATAGCTGATAAGATAAAAATGGCTTCAAAGATTAGGTGCATCAGCCATTTCTGTAAAAGCCAGTTGATAAGGATTGTACCTTACAGCTACTGGAATAAGTTTTATATAATCCGCTGCGGAGTCGATGTTTCTAAATTCACTCCTGCAAAGAGACCCGAAAATGCAATCCCCAGCATTTTATGTGTAGGAAGACTTGTGCCTGCAAAAGGTCAGCATATACTAATAGAGGCATGTGCAATATTGAAAGGGCGTGGGATAAAAGTAAATGTGACCTTTATAGGAGATGGACCTGACCGTGAATCACTTGAATTACTTGCAAAATATCTTAACATCCATGATTCAATCACCTTTACCGGTGCCCTGGGACAGGATATTGTTAAAATTTATTACGACGCAGCAGATTTATTTGTCCTTCCGAGCTTTGCAGAGGGTGTACCTGTGGTTTTAATGGAGGCAATGGCAAAAGAGATCCCATGCATCACGACCCGTATAACAGGAATACCTGAGCTGATTGATGATAATGAAGATGGCATGCTTGTTGCTCCTTCAGACGCTATTGCGTTAGCTGACAAGATTGAATTAGTTCTAAAAGACAAGCAGCTACAGGAGAGAATAGGATCAAGAGCAAGAAAAAAAGTGGAAACGATGTATGATCTTGAAAAGAACTGTAAACAGATGGCTCAATTTTTCTCAGAAACCTTCAGATAAGATTAGATCATGAGCATACAGATTTCAGTTATTGTACCTTCATATAATTCCTCAAGGACACTGGTGCATACAATTGAAGGTATAATGAACCAGCAGGGTATTGATAGTTATGAGGTTATTGTGGTTGATTCATCTGATGATGGAAATATGAAAAGAATTATCTCGCAATATGAGGATTCCAAAATTTTAAAGATTATTATATCTGAAAAAAGACTCTCTCCTTCGGAAGGAAGAAATCTGGGCACAAGCCATTCAAATGGCACTTTACTAGTATTCATTGATTCAGATGTTATTCCATCGCAGAATTTTCTTAATAACATTAAAAAGGCTTATGAAGCGGGTTATTTAGCAGGTGGTGGAGCAATAGAGATTCCTGATTTTCAAAAAGACAAATCCATTGCCCTGGCCCAGTATTATCTGCAATTCAATGAATTTCTGCCAGTCGGAAAAAACAGGATGAAAATGTTTGTCCCCAGCTGCAATTTTTTCTGTGACAGGCAATTATTCTATAAAGCTGGTGGCTTCCCTGATATGAGGGCATCCGAAGATGTCATGCTGGGAATCAATATAAACAGGTATGAAAAGGTCTGGTTTGTTCCTGAAATAACAGTCTCCCATATCTTCAGGGAAAACTGGAAAAGTTTTTTTGCGAATCAAAAGCTGCTTGGAAAATATGTTGCAATATACAGAAAAAAGGAATCAGAAAGTTTTTATCAATCTGGTATATTCCCTTTCATCCTTGCACCTCTGTTTTTCATTATAAAATGCTTACGTATTATACCAAGAATTATTAAGGCAGGACCGCTTCACATTTTCCGGTTTATCAGGTCATTGCCTCTATTTCTAACAGGGTTATCATACTGGACAACAGGTTTTATACAGGGCAGTCTTGAAAATGAAAGACATTAGTCGTAATTTTATATGGGTTTAGAATATGTTAACAGATAGCAGCCACTCAATGCCTGATGTCTCCATAATTATAGTCTCATTTAATACCAGAAAATTGACTGCTGAGTGTATAAATTGTGTTAAAGAGAATTCATCAGGAATAGATATTGAAATAATTGCAGTTGATAATGGATCAAAGGATGGTTCTGCTGACATGATCGAAACCGATTTCCCGTGGGTGAAGCTAATACGGCTTAAAGAAAATAGAGGTTTTTCAGGCGGCAACATCCCCGGCATGAAGATAGCTAAAGGCAGGTATATTCTATTACTGAATTCAGATGCATTTATAAATAAAGACACCCTGGAAAAGACAATATCATATATGGATCAACACCCTAATACCGGAATACTTGGCTGTAAACTAACAGATCAGTATGGCAGGATGCAGCCTTCTGCAAGGATGCTTCCAGGACCGTTGAATAAATTTCTTACCATTACAGGGCTTTCAGACCGCTATTCTAAATCTCATTTTTTTGGCAGGGTGGATTATACCTGGTGGGATCATTCTTATCCGCTGCGTGTAGGATGGGTTGTTGGCGCCTATTTTCTCATACGAAGGGAAACAATGGATTCAATAGGATATCTTGATGACCGGTATTTTCTCTATTTCGAAGAGGTAGATTACTGCCTTGCAGCAAGAAGATCAGGATGGGATGTGGTCTATTATCCTCATACCGAGGTTGTGCATCTGGGGGGAAAGAGCGCTGAAAATTCTGACAGTATATTTTCAAAAAATGGCAAACAGATACTTAAAATACGTCTTGAAAGCGAATGGAAATATTACATTAAATTTTATGGTTTATGTTATGCCATTATCGTACTTGGCATAGAATTTATATGGAATGCCATGGTATATCTAAAAAACCTGCAAAACAGCACATTAAAAGCTCATAATAAAAGAGAAAACTCAAAACAAATTATGAAATATATCATTTTCACGTTTTGTGAAGCAAAAAGGGCATGTAAACGCATATAAAATATGGGAAAGATACTTCCGAAGATAGGGGTCGTAATAATTGGCATAAATGAATCTGCCCATATTGCTGACTGCATAAATGCAATCAGGGTTGCAAATTATCCACAGGATTTACTGGATATAGTTTATGTTGATGGCGGATCATCTGATAATACCCCTGATGTGGCAATGGGATTTGAGGGTGTAATTGTCATCAGGCTTAACAACACTCACCCCACGCCGGGTCGCGGGAGAAATAGAGGATGGCATATCCTCAATTCCCCAATTATACAATTCCTTGATGCTGATATGATGATTGACCCTTGCTGGTTTCTCAACGCATATAAAATACTTGAAGATAATATAGGCGCAGTAACAGGAATGCTTAAGGAGACCTATCCGAACAAAAACATATATCATATCCTTGCTGAAATGGAGTGGGCAGGTAAGGAAGGTCCATGCGACTTCTTTGGGGGTGGCGTCTTAATAAGAAGAGAGGCGCTGGAAGATGCTAATGGATATGATGAATATCTTATTGCAGGGGAGGACCCTGATCTAAGTTATCGGATCAGGGAAAAGGGTTGGGAAATTAAACGTTTGGGACATGACATGGCCACCCATGACATCAATATGAGCAGCTTTCAAAAATATCTAAAAAGGGCATTTCGGAGCGGCTATGCATATGCAGAAATATCTTTTAGATATCTCAGAAAAAGGGAAAAAATGTGGTTCAGGGAGACACTGCGTATATTGGTAAGGTCTCTTTTTCCTCTTATCATAATACTGGCAGGGTTCATATCAGGTTATGTGTTATCTGGTATGATACTAGCTTTGCTGTTTGCTGTAAAGCCGGTATTCAGTATTTTCAGATTTAAAAAACAGTTTAACAGACCATGGAAAGATATAATAATATATACAGTAAATGCTGTTATTATTGTATTTCCTCAGCTTTTCGGGGTGATCAGATATTATTATGGTTTACTATCAGGAAACCCTCTCCGTAACAGGATTAGCGTCAAGTAAACTAACCTGTCTTACTTCCTGACAGGCCCCCTCCCCTGTCTCCAAAAGGGTCTGGCCCTTCAATGTAGCGAAATACAAGGATTGATAAAATAACAGCAAAGATGCTTATAAATAAGGCATATATTATCCTGTTATCATACATGGAGAGGAAGAATGCTTTAATCATCAGATGAACGGCAATGCATATGCCTCCAATAAAAAAGACCTGCAGATACGGGTCTATAACAGTCTTTAAAGAGAATTTTAAAGAACGAACAAGCAAAAAACTCTCTATGACAGGTATCAATGAAATTGCTATTGCGACACCGCATGATGCACCTGAAAGCCCTCCTGTAGTAACACCTGTGAAAAGCGCTCCAGCTACAATCAAAAGACCTGCTGCCATAGCTGAAGTCTCAAGTGCCGGTTTTCCCAGCGCGAAAAATGTGGCGCCGGAAAAATTCCCAATAATCCTGAATACCCCGGCCATTGTGAGCCATGCAAGAGATATGTATGAAAGCTCATATCTGGGATCATACATTATTTGAATGATATCGTGTGAAAATATTATCATCACCACAGAAACAGGGATAGATATGGTCAGGAAAAATGTAATTGTCCTTTTAAAGATGCGCTGTACCCGATAAATATCATTCTGTACGGAACTGACAGCAGGGAGATATGATTGGGATACCACCTGACTGCAGAAGGTAAATATTAGTATGCCAAGATTTTTACCTATATTGTAATACGATAGTGTTGTCATATCCAGCATTTTACCGATCATAAGTACATCAAACTGGTACACTGTAACCGTGATCAGGGTATTAATGAATACATATTTGCCGAAATTAAATATCTCTTTTCCAATTTCCCTGTCCCATATAAAACTTGGTCGAAATGGGATTGCAAAATATGTAGCTACCAACCTGTAAAGTACTGAAAAACTGTATCCAATCGCTAGTGCATAAACTGACCGCATATAAAATGCAAACAGTACTGTGGTTGTCAATGCAACAACCTGGGTAATAAGTTCCATCTTGACCTGTTTTTCTACCTTGAAATATTTTATCAGGAGCGGAAGAGCAGGATTTTCAAAGCCTGATATAAAATGGCTTATACCCATAATAAAAAAGATGTTCATTAAAACAGGCTCATTATAGAATACTGATAAAGGCCAGGCTATTGCCATAATAAAGCTGCTTAGTATCATTCCCCTTATAATATTTATTACCCAGACCGTATTTAGAAACGCTGGCTCTGCACCGCGAGGATTTTGGATTATAGCGGTTTTAACCCCTGTATCGGAAAAGAGCTCTGCCATGACAAGCACTATATTGGCTGTAGCCATCAGGCCAAATGCCTCTGGGAACAGGATACGGGTCAGGATCAGGTTTCCTGAAAGCCTTATAATATGACTTCCACCTTTACCCAATAAACTCCAAATAGCTGATCGCATGCTTAAAAGCTTAAGGGAATCGGTTTTGCTTTTGAATATTCTTGTGTAGAGGTCTTTAATGAACATTTATATCCTGGAGATATATCTTGAAGATATAGCTATAAAAGATTTGAAATTGAGTTTTTAATCTTTCGTTTTATCCTGTTGATAAGAGAGTTTTCTCTATGGATATTTTTTATTTGCTTTTTTACCGAAGTAGTAAGGATATTATTCGCATCTTTCATTATCCACTCAAGATACTGCTCAGGCGTCCTGATATTGCGCACCTTTGCCGTTAAGGCAGCGTTCTGGCTAAATCCGCCTTTTTTCATAAGGCAGTGTTCTGATCTGGGATCATCCATATGTTCAGCATAAATGAGAGGAAAATACCATCCGCTTATATAACCATCAATCGTCATCTTCACCCGATCTATCGGAAATGCATTACCCATATGATTGCTGATATAATATTTTTTTGCAATATCACGCTTCATCAGAAAGGCTGTCCCGCCAATATAGGAATTTTGCAGAATCTGATACTCTCCGAAGTCCATGATCTTCTTTGATGCCTTGATTCTGTTCCTTTCATAATCCTCAGGCCAGAATGTCCAGCAACCTACCATGCCAAGAGAATCATTTTTTTTTATGGCGTTTCCTATTTTGTCTATCCATCCGTATGGGGCAATTGTGTCATCATCAACTTTGCCAATAATCTCTGACCTGCATTTCTCCAGGAACCACTCAGTCGGGTATGCCTGCATCACATTAACAGGACATAGATGGCGATCAGCTATTCTTTCATCATTTAACCCTGCAATGACATCAGCTGCACCATCTTTTGAGCCATTATCCCATAAATATAGACAGAAATTTGCTTTATCGCCAAGTAGATGATTAATTGTCTTTTTAACATACTCCACTCTATTAAAGGTTATAAATAGTATATCGACTGGTTTATTCATTCTTTTTCCTTTAAAATGAACCACCATGTTTATAAAGATCATCAATAAATGATTCAATAACCTCTGCGGTGCTGTCAACATCAGTATTTATTTCCGCAGATATCTGAAAACAAACCCATGATTTGAAAGCACCTTTCAGCAGAATGTCTCTCAGAAACAAAACCAGATGTCTTTTAAAACTTTCTGTTCTATCCTCACCATTAGTTAACCAGTAATAAACAAGTCTTGCATTATTTTCCTTTACCACATGCATTCTGCGAACGATTTTATTTTTCTCATTATCATCACCTATACTTATACTGTCTTTTCTCAGGATCACCCAGCCTGACCCTGAGTAACAGTCCTGCGGGGAATGTACCTTATGCCTGTCTCCCTTTTCCTGAATGGCAACCAGATACACTGAATTATTATCTTTCTTATAACTTCTGATTATCAGGTCTCCCTGTTCAACCCAGCTTTTTTCCTTTTCACTGGGAGAAAGATTGCTTCCCTTCCATCCATCTATATTCATACTGATATTATCCAGTGAATAGCCTATTTCAATATTCTTCTGTTTATGATCGAACCAGTATAAAAAGAGGATAACAACTAAAAGTATCAGGAATATTATTTTTAATTTATTTACCTGGCTATATGATGACATTTTCTTTTCTCCCTTTTATTTTTCTGATCATGGCCCAGGTAACAATAAGCATTAATATATGTATTAAAGCAGGCAGCCATTTCCTGTACGTCCAGATGATTTCAGACAGGTTAATACCCCCTGATGCATAGCACCATCCCATTATGAGATATATGATGCTGTGGGATATTATGACATATGGCGCCCATAGCAAAATAAGGAATAAAAACTTGCTCCAGTTTTTTAAAAAAATTATTTCTGCTGCAATACAGGTAAGGATCATATGCATCACAAGTGATGATATGGATTCTCTGAAATATTGGACAGGTAGTTCTGTGTCATAAAGATACATAATACAGTTAATTGTTTCACACGGACTTCCGGTAGAATTAAGTATTTTACAGGATATCTTTGCAATAATATTCCTTAAGGGCACACTGAATATGGATTCCATTAGAAAAGATGTGGTGGGGAGCATTAAAAAAAGAAAACAAAATGGAAAAAGCATTTTGATTGCCCATTCAGATCCCATCAGGTACCAGACAATGCCATAGCATGTGGCAATAAGCGAGGCGGCCTGTATAATATGAATATCAACAAAAATGCCAATAATAAAGATTAACACCCCGCTTAATATTATAAAGAGACCACCCCTGCTGCCATTATACTTTTTTTTGGGCTCTCTCATAACCCTGTACAGGAATATGAATAAAAAGAGCAGCGGTATAAAAATGCCAAACCTGTCAGGAGGATAGGTTAACCATGCTGTTTTCATCCAAATAAAAATACCCTTGTATATCAGGATGATTTCAAGCAGTATACCTATGGCTAACACACCATAAAAAATCTTTTTTGATATACTTGTTTTATCATTTGTCATTTTCTCTCATCCATCTGGTTAAAGAGGCAGGCTTCACAATATAAAAACAGCAAGGCAAGTCCAAATATTAACATGCCGGAAACATCATGATAAAAACCTAGGGCTGCCTTTTCACCAATAAAATGGCCTGCCAGGCCTGTAAAAAAGATTCTAATGGTGTTCAGTATGATGCTTAAAGGTATCACTGATAAAAATATTATTACCCCTTTTGATTTCGTTCCGTTATACATGTGTGCCCCTACAGCGCCCATAAACAGGAGCACATTCATTATGGTGAGCCCGCTGCACGCAGGTGCGATATCTACAAGAAATCGGCCTGTATATATCAAGGTGCCGGAAATCGCAGCATCCATTCCCATGCATTTAAAAAGGAAACAGACAACATTTACACTGAATAGTCTTAATTGGAACCCCATGATAGTGTCAAGGATATCTCCCCATGGATAGAGAAAAATCAGAAGAAAGATAGGGAACATAAGTAAACGGCTCCGTTCTTTTCCCCACACAATCATCATTAAACCATACAGGACAAGAGGCAAAGCTAGAGAAGCCAAAACCGCCTGCCTGTTCCAGCGGTAGAATGCGGCAAGGGCAAGCCCCCCTAAAAAAGCAACCCACCCCCATTTTGTATATGAAACCGATTTAGAAAAAATACCTTTTTTTCTGGCATATATGATCCAGACTGAAACAACAGGTATAATGTAACCGAATGTATTATACGGATCATTCTTCCATAAAATCATGAGCCATTTAAAATATGGGTAAAAAAGCAGGGAGGTCGCTATGCATATTATTATGCAGTATAAAATGTATTCCTGTTTATTGGTAAAAACTTTTTGTTCGGCTGTTTCCATTTAAGTCATTCAAATTATATTTTCAACTATAGATATATCTACTTTTTCTTTCGCTTTCCCAAATAATAACCTGCTGCACCGCTTGCACCCATGCCTATAAGTATAATGGTTATTGGTTCCGGGGCTGATGGCGGGGGATCATAATCCTTTGGGCCACCGGGACCACCTGCCCAGGGTGGCTTTTTTGCAAACGCTGGATTAATACCCAGTGATATAAGAATAAGCATTGCACAAAATAATATGGATAAAAATTGTCTTCTCATTTTAATAACCAAATAAGTAGGTTAATATTTTATAAATCTACCTTTTTCTTTTCCCGGAGATTTCAATTTACCTTAGATAAATAAATAACTCCAAGTCTATGATCGACACTTCGCAGAATTTTCTTAACTGCATGTTATTTTTTTGTTTTTTCCCTTCGCCTGCCTAAATAAAAACCGGCAACACCACTTGCGCCCATACCTATAAGCGAAAGGGAAAGTGGCTCAGGTGCTGAAGGGGGAGGATTATTTATTACTGGCGGTTTTTTTACCGGAGGTTTAGGCAATATGCCCATTGCAAAAAGCTGAGGGCCATAAAAAAGCGCCAAAAAAAATAAAAATGCTGTTATTGATAATTTTCTATATTTTCCCATAAAAGATACTCTCCCTATGTTAATAGCCGGCAAAGCTGAGTGACTATTCTGAATTTTAACAGGAAATTATTGCAATAATAATGCCGTATAGCTCTTCTCCTGCCCAATTATTCAGGATAAATAATATCTTTTCCTATTTTATTTTCAGAATAAAAAAATTATACTTTTTCAACCGGCAGCCCAGGAAAATTTCAATTTTTATTAAAGATTCTCATATATTATCCCGATACTTTTTCAGATTGTTAAACAGGTACTAAAAATCCCGTTGTATTATTTTGGCTAATATTTTTCATGTGGGGTATATGTGCGGGAAAATGAATTAAGAGACAGGCTTTTTGACAGATATGCAAAAGGCGGCGGCAGGATTGCCCGCCTCCGTTCTTTCATCTATTATATTTTTAAGCGCTACAGCTGGCATCTTGTTGTTAAATCAACCCTTATAATTAAAAGATGTTTTGATGCCATTATATCAATATTATTGATCCTCATCCTTTCACCGGTTTTCCTGATAACAGTAATTTTGATCAAACTTGAAGACAGGGGGCCTGTAATCTACTGCCAGCAGCGTGTTGGTTTAAGAGGTAAAAGATTTACCATGTATAAATTCAGGTCAATGGTGCCTGATGCAGACCGGATAAGGAATGAACTAGAAAATCTGAATGAGACCCAATCTCTTATTTTTAAGATAAAAAAGTACCCCAGGCTCACACCTAAAGGAAAAATCATAAGAAAGCTCTCTATTGATGAATTGCAACAGCTATT
>CAYWRH010000149.1:0-11195 GCA_964460435.1 uncultured Desulfatiglans sp. | reverse complement strand
TTCTTTTCGGTAAGATTTATTCGATTTTACGATAGTACTGTGGTAAAGGACACTTGATCAACTCATGTTAAAACACTTCAAAGTTGCTATTGTCCTACGCTTCAAAGGTGAAGTTGAGAAAATGATTAAAAACTTACAACATCGAGTTCAACCGGATACCCGGAAAAATCCTCCGTTTACCTGTTAACCCGGGGAAGAAGGAGAAAACATGAAAAAACATCAGATTGCTGCCATAGTGGTTTGAACTATTCTTGCTAAATAAGGCCCACTGGAAATGCTGATGATGTAGAGGTCAGGGGCAATAATTGCTGAGTGAGACAAATAACCCCTCCATGCCCTACGGCCATTCCTAATTTTTCCAATATCTGAAAGTGCTTTATTGCACTTGCATTAGGTGAAGCGCTCTTTTTAATCTCCAAAGGATAGATAGTCCCGTCCGATATGATAAGAAGGTCTATTTCCTTCTGATCCTTGTCGCGGTAAAAATAAATAGGCGCTTCGCGACCATTATGCCACCATGACTTGATGATCTCTGTAATCACCCATGTCTCAAAGATAGCGCCTGACATAGCTCCTGCCTCAAGTGTCTCCGGACTTGACCACTGTGTAAGCCATGAACAAAGACCTGTATCCAGAAAATATAGTTTGGGTGTCTTCACAAGCCTTTTGGTGACATTCGTATGATAGGGCTGAAGCAGGTAAATAATGCCTGTCGACTGAAGCATGGAGATCCATTTTCTGGCCGTATTAGGAGCTATATCAGAGTCTCTTGAAAGGTCGGTCATGTTCAGGAGTTGCCCTGAGCGTGCAGCAGCGGCCCGTAAAAAACGAGTGAAGGCCATCTCATCGCCGACCTGTGCAAGTGCCCGGATATCTCTCTGAAGATAGGTCTGCGTGTAAGAATTATAGAACAGATCACGGTCAATGTTTTTATTTAAGGCAATTGCAGGCAAGGAACCCCGCCAGATGATTTTATATAATTGTTTCAGATTAATTGTCTCCCGGGAGATTCCCCTCTTTTTAAGTATGTTGGATTCTGGCATAAAAGGTTTTGATGCTGCTCCCTCCCCTGATATTTCCATTCTGGAAAGACCAAGGATCTGAACGATTCCGACCCTCCCCGCAAGGGACTCAGATACATCTTTCATCATATGAAACTGTTGTGAAACTGTGAGCCAGTAACGACCCGGTTTTCTGTTTTGATCAACATCCATCTTTATAAAAGGAAAAAGTTCCGGGGCATATTGAATCTCGTCAATTAAAACCGGCGGATGGAAGCGCTGCATAAATAACGATGGTTCTTTTCTGGCAAGGTTGAGGATAATCGGATCATCAAGAGTTATATAGGTTCTTTCCCCTTCACTTATATGTTTAAGAAACGTAGTTTTCCCTACCTGTCTGGCTCCCGTTAGAAGTGTTACAGGAAATTGGGAGGATGCTTTGATGAAGAAATCTTCTATTGTTCGCGTCACATACATTTATTTTTATCGTCCATTATGCAGTCTAACTGCATGATAGACGATAAAAAAAACATGTCAAGCCAGGTTGTGTTTTTAACCCAACATCCTTTCTTAACGAATATAAATACTGGAATATTAAAAAGTGTTGGGTTGCTTCGCTTAAAAAAGCGATTTCGATACGAAAACCGATTTCGATTTTAAACCAATGATTTGAAAAGAAAGTGTGGAAAACTCTGTAAGACCTTTAAATACTTTTTTGACATTCGTTTGATTAAGGATATAATCCACCAAAACCTGACTGATTTTAATGCCATTCATATAAACCATTAGCATCAAGGGTGAGAGCTATGGAATATAGACCATGGACATGGAAAGCTCCGGAAATAAGCAGTGAGATGAAAAATGATCTTCCTCGTCAGGATGCCTATGAAAGGGTCAGCGGCAATGCTGTGTTTACACGTGATATTAGCTTGCCAGGAATGCTCTATGGAAAAATCCTTCTTTCACCCTATGCTCATGCAAAGATTTTAAATATTGATACAAGCGAGGCTGAATCACTGGTAGGGGTAAGGGATATCCTTAAGTACGATGACCCTGATATTGCCTATGAAAAT
This sequence comes from uncultured Desulfatiglans sp., assembly GCA_964460435.1. Classification (GTDB taxonomy): domain Bacteria; phylum Desulfobacterota; class DSM-4660; order Desulfatiglandales; family HGW-15; genus JAAZBV01. The sequence continues at coordinate 9,121 of CAYWRH010000149.1, read as the reverse complement.
GGCATCCATCCCGGATTTGAGGTTTCACGTAATTATAATCTCCTTACCCTGCCCAATGAATCCGAATTCTGCCAGCATCCAATGGGAGTTGTGGTTGTTGCTGACAGTGAAGAGATCTGTGACAAGGCGCTGAGACTCATAAAAATAGAATGGGAGGAAAGGCCCTTTATCCTAGAAATGGAAGAGGCTTTAAAACCCGATGCCCCCAAAATTATGCCTGAAGTCAAGTTTATGAATCCGGGTGCAAAGGAACCGAATACAGTACTTACAGACCGCTCTGAAATCGGTGATGTTGAAAAGGGATTTGCAGAGGCGGATAAGATTATAGAGTATACTATTACCAGAGAAAGAAACACTGCTGCCGGTGTGGAACCTATGGTATGTGTGGCACAATGGAGAGGCGATTTTCTTGATATCTGGGTTCATCACCAGGATTTACCTCTTAATGTACTCACCACCCCAAATAATGTAAGGGAAAAGCCCCAGCCTCCTATTGCAGAATGGAGTAAGATTACTGTAACCATGCCCTATCAGGGGTCATGGTATGGGGGTATTTCATGGCTATCATACTCATATGCCTTTATCAGGCTTGCAGCAATACTGGCAAGGAGGGCAGGTGGAAAACCTGTAAAACTGCTTTATGATGAAAGCGGTTATTACTGCGGCGGCGATGACAGCGGAACTTACAGATGCAAGGTTGGCGTAAAAAAAGATGGGACTATAACAGCTCTGCACTGGCACATGCTTGGTATCAGAAACCCTGCTGTTGATAAGACCCATGAAAGCACAAAAATTCCAAACATACTGGGCACACAGGAATGGGCATTGATAAATAAAGGGCATTACATGTGTATCAGGCACGGGGCACACTGCTGTGTCCCGCAGAATGTGATGTTTGACCGTGTCTCCGCTGAACTGGGGCTGGACCCTACAGATGTTGCACTTAAGAATGATGGCTGTAAAGGTCATGACTGGGAATGGGTAACGAGGTATCAGAAGGAAAACAGTTTCCCCCAGAGGTGGAGCCTTAAAGAGGTTATTGATAAGGGGAAAAAGGCCATTGGATGGGATGAAAAATGGCATAAGCCTGGCGCAAGAAAACTTGACAATGGAAAGATGCATGGTCTTGGGTTCATTCATGTAAATGAATGGCACTGGCATGCGCCAATACCGGGGATATCCTATGCCTGCCTTACATTGCGTAACGGCAAGGTTGCCATTATAGGCGTGCGTTGTGATATGGGAGTAGACACGGAGTCCGGCGCACGCATGAGCGTGGCCTCTGAGATCGGGCTTAAGTATGAAGATACTGTCATGATTGAACGCCGGACAGACAACAGCAATTTTCATTTATGGCAGCAGGGCGGTTCCTTTGGAACAGGCTACATCACAACACAACTTATTCTTGCTGCAAAGGAGATGCGGCAGAAGATCCTGGAGTACGCTGTAAAGCCTAAGCCGGGGCTCTATACCAGCCCTGCGAGGCCACCGATGTTTCCCAACCTTACACCGGATGATCTGGATATAAGAGACAGCATGGTTTTTGAGAAGAAAAACCCGGCCAACAGAAAGACCATAAGAGAAGTAGCTGATGAATTCTGGGCGCTTGATCCCCCGATTTTTCATCCACCTGCAGGCACCTTATATGGACTTACTCTGGATGGAAAACCCCATCCTGATCTCTATGCTATGGCAAGGCAGGCCCATTTTATAGAGGTTGAGGTAGATACCGAGACAGGCATGGTTGATATTACCCAGATCGTCTGTGTAAATGATGTGGGGCATCTTTTTAATCCGAAAGGCGCAGAGGCACAGCAGTATGGCGGCTCCATCATGGGACTGGGCAGGAGCCTCACGGAGGAGCATGTCTTTTGTCCAAAAACAGGAGTACCGCTTAATTACGACCTGATCGGGTATCATATCGGTACTATGAATGATTATCCGCCAGTTAAATGCCTTATTAACGAGAGCCATCTTGGGTATGCGGCCTATGGAGCATATGGAATAGGTGAAAATATTGGGGCAGCCCTTTCAGGGGTAACAGCAGGTGCAATATACAACGCAACCGGTAAATGGGTACTGGATTATCCAACTACCCCGGAGAGGGTATTAAAGGCAATGGGGAGAATATGACGCTTTACAATCGAAATCGAAATCGTTATCGAAATCGAAATTGGATTTTAAACATTGTCAGAATCGATTTGGATTCCGATTTGGCTTTCCATTTCGATAAAGGATAAAAACCATGCCCTGGTTTTTTTGTGATAACAAATATTCACCTAAAAATATGGCATTTAAAAGATAGTTATGTTTGACAGCCTGTGCAGGTTCCCCATATAATCCCCCAAACCATTTACCTTGTTATTTCAGGTTTTATTATAAGGAGATATATATGGGATTTAATATACTGGATCTGTTTTTGCCGCGGGAAACTAAATTTTTTACATATATGAGTGATCAGGTAGAATGTTTTTATGAGGCAGCGCTTGTTTTTAAGGAGATGGTCTATCACATTGAAGAAATGAGTGATGATGAGATCAGAAAGAAATGGATTATTATAAAGGATTGTGAACTGCGGGGAGATAATATTGAAAGGAGAATAATTGATGAATTGGAAAATACCTTTATCACCCCCATTGACCGTGAAGATATACACAGCCTTGCCATAAATATTGATCGTACAATAGATATATTAAACAGCATTACACGGAAAATGGAGGTGTATCAGATCAGAAAGCTCCCATCAAATGTCTGCAAATTTGCTGATATCATTGTTACTATGGGAGAATTGATGAAACAACTTATCAGAAACCTTAAGGACAAAACAGATATAGATCAGATTCAAAACAGGATGCATGGGCTTGAGAATGATGCGGATGACCTTTTTCATAACTGTATGGCTGAATTGTTTAAGGATGACTACAGCCCGGTGGATATAATCCGTTTAAAGGAGGTTTATGAGCATCTTGAATCAGTAACAGATGCAGTAGACTATATTGGAAAAATGGTCCGTGGCATCAAAGTAAAGCAGGGTTAAAATGAGTATAATTGTTTTAGTCTCAGTTATTGTTATTGCAGCCCTGCTTTTTGATTTTATTAATGGCTTTCATGATGCCGCCAATGCCATAGCAACCATAGTTGTCTCAAAGACACTTACCCCTTTGCAGGCAGTAATAATGGCCGGAGCAGCAAATTTTATAGGGTATTTCTGGTTTGGAACTGAGGTCGCCAGGACGATAGGTAAGGGTGTGGTGCAGATAGATAATGTTACACTGACTGTTATACTAGCTACACTGACAGGTGCGATTATATGGAATCTCTTCACATGGATATTGGGGCTGCCTACATCGAGCAGTCATGCCCTGATAGGTTCGCTTATGGGAGCTGGAGTATCAGCCTTTGGCTTCAAGGTAATTATTCTCAGCGGTATCATGAAAATAGTATCATTTATTTTTATTGCCCCGCTTCTGGGCATGGCAGGTGCTATAATATTTACGATCATTATAATAAGGATATTTAAAAAGTGGACCCATCACAGGGCCGGAAAATTATTCAAGAGGCTGCAACTGGTTTCTGCACTTTTCTACAGTATCGGTCATGGCACCAATGATGCCCAGAAGACCATGGGAATTATCGCTCTTACATTATTTACCGCCGGCTTCAATTCAACCTTTCATGTAGATAACTGGATTGTCCTGGCATGTTACACCGCTATTTCTCTTGGTACTGTTTTCGGAGGGTGGAGGATTGTCAAGACAATGGGAACCAGCATTACAAAGATCAGGCAGATGGAAGGCTTCTGTGCCGAGGCATCTGCTGCACTGGTTTTGATAGGGACAGCACATGCAGGAATACCTGTAAGCACAACACATGTTATTGCCGGAGCAATTATGGGGGTAGGCACGGTAGAGAATGCAAAAAACCTGAGATGGATCACAGCCCGCAAGATTGTTATGGCATGGATAATAACAATCCCTGCTTCAGCTATTTTTTCAGGAATAACATACTACCTTTTAACCCTGTTGAAAAGGATGATCTGAATCCTTAACAGTTAATTCCGTTATAGGGCGCCTATGGGAAACATCGAATTCTCTGTACCATACAACAATGATCCTGATACACTCACAGAGATCTTTAGGTGGAAGGAATATAAGAATAACCGGATAAGAGAGATCTATCTTTCAGGCCCTCAGGAATATGCAGGTTCAGGCAGGATATCAAAAGCGCAGACCTTTGATGATTTTTCCGATGTGGTTAAAAGGGTACATAATGAAGGTATACGCGTAAACCTGCTTATGAACTCTGTATGTGAAGGGGCAGACTGGTACTCAAAAGGTGTGCTCAATACCACTATGGAATATCTTGATCGGGTTTTCAATGATTATGGCGTTGAAGGCACCACCATCGCAAATCCCATGTACATAAGGGAGGTAAAAAAGAGGTTCCCTCATGTGGAAATCTGCGCCTCTGTGCTTGCGGATATTGACTCTATTGATAAGGCCATGATCTATAAAAAGGCTGGCGCTGATTCTTTTACTCCTGATGTAAACATCAACCGCAATCTAAGGCTCCTAAAAAAGATCAAAGAAAAGACAGGTCTAGAAATAAAACTGATGGTTAATGAGGGTTGCCTGTTTAAATGTCCATTCAAAAAATTCCACTTCAATTATATCTCACACAGATCAAGAAACCCTGGTTTGGATGGGCTGAAAGGAGAGGATAATGTCTTCAGCCTGAACTGTATTCAGGTTTCAAAGAGCGACCCTTCTCAATTGATCAAGTCTGGGTGGATCAGGCCTGAAGACCTGGAAAAATATTGGGAAATTACAAAATTTTTCAAGCTTGTTGGCAGAACCAGTTCAAGGAATATGATCTGCCGCTCTCTTAAGGCATATATGGGACAGACATGGGCGGGCGACCTGCTGGAACTGATGGCAGGCAACCTTTATTCATGCGGGATGAGCAACCTTCTTCATCTGGATAACCCCATCCTTGATGCTGAGGGGTTCTTTGAAAAGGTCACATCATGCGATCATGAATGTATTGACTGTAACTACTGCGGCGAGCTTGCTTTCAGGTTGATAAAGCGCGGGGTTCTGACCCCTGAAAAGGCAAAAGATATGGGATTGCAATAGGGTATAGAATATTATTAGCCTATCCTTTTTCTAAATCCAAATCAAAATCGCTGTCGAGATCGATTTCGAATATGTTGGATAATCCGATTTGGATTTGGATTTGGATTTCGATTTTCATATTTTTTGCCTTGACACAAAACCTGACTTTTTGTAATTCTCGATACCAAACTAAATCACATCAAGTACTCTTAATTCAGTAATTATAATAACCAGGAGAATGGAATGGCAGATGAGAACAAGCCCTGGACATGGCCTGTGCCTGAATCCAGTAAAACAATAAAAGAGAGCATGAGCCGTCAGGATGCCTTTGAAAGGGTCTCAGGAGAGGCGGTCTACACAAGGGATGTGGTGCTTCCTGGGATGCTCTATGCCAAAATACTCACATCTCCCTATGCGCATGCAAAGATAAAAAATATGGATACAAGTGAGGCTGAAAAGATAATTGGGGTCAGGGATATTCTAAGGTTTGATGATCCTGATATATCCGGAAACCGTGGTGTTGGCGCTGATACTGGCGCCATGTACAGCATACTGACCCTTCCGGGTATAAGTGATTTTTATCAGCATCCAATGGGGGTTGTTGTTGTGGCGGACAGTGAAGAGGTGTGCGACCGTGCGTTGCGGGCAATAAGGATTGAATGGGAGGAAAAACCTTTTATTCTTGATATGGCCGATTCTTCCAAACCTGATGCCCCGAGGATTATGCCTGAGGCTCAACCAATGGGTTTTGGTTTTGGATTCGGGATATCTGATAAGGAATCAAAGAAAAGTCCCAATATAGTTATGACTGAAAAAAGGGAGATAGGGGATGTTGAAAAGGGATTTTCCGAGGCGGAAAAAATAATTGAATATACTATTAAGCGGGCCATGAATTCTCCAGCCGGTGTTGAAGCAATGGTATGTGTGGCCCGGTGGAGGGATGATTTTCTTGATCTCTGGGTTCATCATCAGGCAAACCCCCAGAGGAACCTGACTGCATCGGGGATGAGTATGGGCGGGCCTGCCGCCGGGATGCCATTTTTGGGAGCCGGGTTTGGTCAAGCTGCCCCAAAGCCTGATAATGCCACTACCCACTGGTCAAAGATCACTGTGAAATTTCCTTATCAGGGTTCATGGTTCGGCGGTCTCTCATGGCTTGCCTATTCAGATCTCTTTATCAAGCTTGCAGTAATACTGGCCAGAAGGGCAGGGGGAAGGCCTGTGAAACTTTTGTATGATGAAAGCAGTTTTTACTGCGGCGGAGATGAAGCAGGAACCTACACCTGTAAAGTAGGGGTAAAAAAGGACGGGACCATTACTGCCTATCACTGGCATATGGTAGGTGTAAGGAATCCGGCTGTTGACAAGACCCCTGAGTGTACAAAAATACCCAATATTAAAGGGACACAAACATGGTCATTTACCAACATGGGTCACCAGGCATGTTTCAGGCACGGGGCAGCATCATGCGTTCCACATAATGTGATGTTTGATATGGTTGCAGCAGAATTAGGGCTTGATCCGATTGATGTCGCTCTTAAAAATGATGGCTGCAAGGGGCATGACTGGGAATGGGTTACAAAGTACCAGAAGGAGAACGGGTTCCCACAGAGGCAAAGCCTGAAAGAGGTTATTGAGACTGGTAAGAAGGCCATTGAGTGGGACAAAAAATGGCATGCACCGGGTACAAAGAGACTTAAAAATGGCAGGATGCACGGTCTGGGATTTACCTCTATAAATGTATGGCACTGGGGCAGGGGGGCCATGTCATTTGTAAGTAATTCCTTCGCCTGTCTGATTATGCAGAATGGAAAGGTTACAATTGTTGGCCTAAGGTGCAACATGGGCACAGATACTGAATCAGGATATCGCCATTGCGTTGCTGCAGAGCTGGGGCTCAAATATGAGGATGTGCTTATTCAGCAGCAATCTTCAGATAACAGCGCCTACTCACTGGCCCAGCCTGCCGGGTCAACCGGCACTGTAAATGCCACCTTCCAGCTTGTGATTGCTGCCAGAGAGTTAAAGCAGAAAATACTGGAATCAGCGGTTTTAATGATGGGTGGAGGTATGCCGGGATTCATGTTTGGCATGAATGGAACCGGGGGCGCATCTAAAAAGAAAAATCCTGATGATTACGATATAAGGGAGAGCTATGTATTTGAAAAGGCAAACCCGGAAAAAAGAATGCATGTCAGCCAGGTTGCTGGCGGCTTTATGCAGACAAATCCCATAATAGTTCATCCTGATGTGGGCTCTCCAATAACAAGCATGATGGGTGGCGGGATGATGGGTGGCGAGAACTATGTTATGGGAAGGCAGGCCCATTTTATTGAGGTGGAGGTGGATACTGAAACCGGAATGGTCTATGTGACAAATGTGGTGTGCGCTAATGATATAGGTCACCTCTTCAACCGTAAGGGGGCTGAAGGGCAACAGTATGGAGGCACAATAATGGGCCTTGGAAGGAGCGCAACAGAGGAAAAGATATTTTGCCCTGAAACCGGTGTAGGGTTAAATTTTGATCATATCAATTATCACCTCGGCACAATGAACGATTACCCGGTTGTGGATTGCCATCTGATTGAGACCCACCTTGGATATGGCACTTATGGCGCATTCGGGATAGGTGAAAATATCGGCGCTGCCCTGTCAGGGATTACGGCAGGCGCGATATATAATGCCACTGGTAAATGGGTGCTTGATTACCCTATCACACCTGACAGGGTGCTTAAGGCCATTGGCAAGATTTAAGATTATCAAGATTGGATAACGCAGCGTGTTAAATCAAAATCGAAATCGCTATCGAAATCGATTTCAAATATGTTGGATAATCCGATTTAGATTTCGATAGAAATGGCGATTTCGATGACCGATTTCGATCTGGTAAAGATATTAACCTCTCAGCTTTTTGTATCTCTCCCTGTTAAATTTTTCCAGCTCTTCAGTAATAATTATATCCACCTTTGGATGGATGCTGTTTGGTGCGCCATAAGTAAGGCCGGGTATAAAGCTGCCACCGGGTGTGTATTCTTCCAGCGCCCTTCTTACCTCGGTACGGATTTCATCATCAGTGGAATCATCCCTGTCTACTATAGCGGCATCAATACCACCCATTATAACCATACGTCCTTTAAGCTGCTTCTGTATCTTGGGAATATTATTTTGTGGAAGGGCACCCTGCCAGATATCTATCCCGAGTTCAACCATATCCTCTACAATCGGTTCAAGAAATGAATCAGCATGATGCATTATTATTATCCCTTTATCATTCATATACTTGTATGTTTTCACAAACTGGGGTTTTATAAACTCGCGCCATGTATCGGGGCTCATGAACATGCTGTGTTTACTGCCCCAGTCATCATGTGAAAGCATGATATCAGGTTTGAGATTATCCACTATGAGCTTCATATAGTTATACCTGTATTCGCCCACATATTCGCAAAGCTCCATCATGCATTCGGGCTCAGCCAGAAAATTCATGAGCGTATCCTCAAAACCCATTAGAAAATGGAGCTGCTCAAACACGCCGGTTGGCATAAAGGCCATGAGCAGATAATTCTCGCGATCTATTTTTGATATTTCCTTAAGCGCCTGTTCCCATACCCTGGGGTCAGAACAGTTGCCGACAATATCCGGGGCCTTAGCCGTTTTTTTCCAGTTGCATATATCCTTTATTACCTTATCATCAGGAGTAACATGGGGCATAGCTGCAAGCTGGTCTTCAGGCCATACCACGCAGGTTCCCCATTTATCACGGATCGGCTGCATACCCCTAAACCGTTTTCCCCTTGCATAAAGTGCCACAGGGTCAGCCATAAATAAAACCATGTTTTCATATTGATTTACCAGCCTGTCAGGCTTGCCGTTTTTCTTGACTGTCTCCAGAAAGTTTTGTTTAGCTGTAAGCATGTGGATATCTCCTTAAAATAAAAAATGAGGCAAAAAAGATTACCTTTATATTGATGTTTATGGACTCATACCTTCTCCGTCATTCCTGCATA
>CAYWRH010000148.1:0-11214 GCA_964460435.1 uncultured Desulfatiglans sp. | reverse complement strand
CTTCGAATACTTAAAAAGCTTTTTGTTGCTGATTAAACATGGATACGGAATATAGAAGGCTGAAAAATTTTTGTCAATCAGGAAATTCCTGATTTTTTTACTCGTTTTTTAAATATTATTTAATCTAACAAATTTGGGATAAGTTATTGTAAAAAGGATTAATGCTGGAAACTTTAGTTTGATAGGTAAATGGATTCCCGATCAGGTCGGGAATGACAGACAGAGGCAATAAAAGAATGAACCTTAAACATTGAACTTCCGGGCAAACAGCCTCCTTCGCCACGGCTATGGCGGGCCATGCGCCATGTTTGCACCTACGAAAGGCATATGGTAAAGACACTTTCCAGATGGACACTGCTAATTATCTCAGCTAAAACTATCATCATTACTTATGGATTTTTCCTTGACTTTTAACTACCCTTAAATAATCTTGGAAACCATCTTATTTCCATCTATAAAACTTTTCATTCTCATCTGTTCTTAAAAGGAGGTTTTATATGGCAACATGGCATGATTACCTTAATGATAACAAGCATCCTCCAAAATGGCCCTACCCTGTTAAGTTCGGTGAAGAGCAGGAGATCGAGACAGATATCCTTATCATAGGCGGCGGTATTGCGGGGTGCTGGGCTGCAATAAGCGCTGCACGTGAGGGGCTCACAGTTGCCCTTGTTGAAAAGGGTGATACCATAAGAAGCGGGGCCGGCGGGCCGGGCTGCGACCACTGGTGTGATGTGCCTGCAAACCCCCATTCAAGGGTTGACCCTGATGCATGGGCAAAGCACATGGCAGAGCGCCCCTACTCAAATGGCATAGGGCACCAGATACAGTGCCGTGAAGACTATGACACGCTTCTTGAGATGGAACAGATGGGCGGTAAGATCCGCGATAGTGATGATGAGTATGTTGGCGCTGAAGGAAGATATGATGATACAAAGTTCATGATCTCCCCCAGGTATGGCACGATACACAGTTTCGGGCCTGACCCGAATATGCTCAAACCCAATTTTAATCCGCCTGAAGAGCGCAACAATGTTGTTATCAGGATATGGGGCACAACATTTAAGCCTGCCCTTAAAAAGGAGTGCAAGCGCCTTGGTGTCAAGATATATGACCGTGTTATGGGCACAAGCCTGTTAAATGAAGATGGCATCCAGGGTAACCGTGTTGTGGGCGCCACAGGCATAAACAGCCGCACAGGCGAGTTTATGATATTTAAGGCAAAGGCGACTGTTATTGCCACTGCGGGCGGAGGCATGATCTGGCAAATGAGCACAGAGCTTTGCGGATATTCCACCATGTATAATCGCAATATGTCAGGCGACGGCACTGTCATGGCATACAGGGCCGGCGCAGAGCTTGTAAATATGGAGGCCACAGGCGCTATACGCATAGCTACCGGCTGGAAACATAAATGGTATACAGGCGCAGGTGATGCCAGCTATGAGAATGTGCCCATAGTTGATGCAAACGGTAAACGTGTACCCTATCCAATACAGGGCTGGGCGGATGCAGGGGCCATGTCTTCTCTTCCGCACATTCAGCAGAAGATAAACGATGGGATTCGCAAGGGAGAATATGAGCTGCCCCTTTATGGCGACTGGCCCTCAATGTCTGATGTAGAAAGAAGATCTACATGGAACCTGATGTTAGGTGAAGAATCCACTACAAAGATAATCATAGATACATTTAATCAGGCAGGGTTTGACGGAGTGAAAGACCTTCAGCAGAGCTATAAACATATAGAAGGCAACTCTCCTCCCCAATGGCGTGAACCCTTTCATGGCGGCGGTGTGATGGTTGACTGGAACCTCAAGACAACTGTTGACGGACTATATGCAGCAGGTAACCAGATGTTCTCGCCTGAAGACCACAGCCACGCGGCCTCAACAGGGAGATACGCAGGGAGAAAGGCTGCTGCCTTTGCAAAGGAGATCGGTCAGGGCAAGGTTTCACGCAGTCAGATAGAAAAGGAAAAGGCCCGTGTGTATGCCTCTGTGAAAAGGGATTCCGGCATTGAATGGAAGGAATTCCATGCCGGCATTGCAAGGGTAATGCAGTATTATGCAAGCGAGTTCAAGACAGAAAGGCTCTTTGATATGGGGCTATGGGCATTAAACACTATAGAAAAGGAGCATGTGCCGCAGCTATATGCCCTTGATCCCCACAAACTCATGCGCACCCTTGAAGAGCTTACCATGCTTGAGCATGCAAAGATAATAATCAATGCATCAAAGGCACGCAAGGCAAGCAGCATGATGCTCGGGTTCAACAGGATAGATTATCCCCAGATGGACCCGCCAGAGTGGAACAAGATGCTGACCATAAAAGAGGTGAACCACAAGGTTGTGCATGGCGAGGTTCCACAGGGATTCTGGGGAAACCAGAAGGAGGAGTATGAGAAGAGGAACAGGGACTATAAGGGAGTGTATAAGAAATAAGGTTTAAGGTCTGAGGTTTAAGGTTCAAGATTTGAAATTTGAGATTTGAAATTTGAGATTTGAAATATTTTTATAGGAGGTAAAAACAATGTCTCAAAAAGAATTATTTGCAATACCAAATGTTACCACACCCAATCAGCCGGTAATATTCAACCCTGAAAGGTGCAACGGCTGCAACCACTGTGTGGAGGTATGCCCCATTGATGTTTACATCCCCAACCCAGTGAAGGGTAAACCGCCCATTATCCTGCATCAGGATGAATGCTGGTACTGCGGCTGCTGCGCAAATGACTGCCCTAGGCCTGGCGCTATAAAATTCAACTGGCCTCTTCAGTCACGCCCTTACTGGAAGAATAAAAAGACCGGCGAGATAGGCCAAATATAAGGAGGGATCACCATGACAAACTGGCACGATTATTTAAAGACAAATGGCACACCACCAACCTGGCCCTACCCTGTCCGCTTTGAAGATGAGGTAGAGGTGGAGACAGACATACTTGTAATCGGCGGCGGCATAGCAGGCTGCTGGGCAGCAATAAGCGCTGCAAGACATGGGCTTAAGGTTGCACTCGTTGAAAAGGGGGATACCATAAGAAGCGGCGCTGGCGGCCCGGGCTGTGACCACTGGTGCTGTGTCCCGGCTAACCCCCTATCCCGTGTCAGCCCTGATGACTGGGCCAAACATATGGCTGACCGGCCCTACCCTAACGGGATCGGCATACAGATACAGTGCCGTGAAGACTATGACACCCTGCTTGAGTTGGAACAGATGGGCGGAAAGATCCGTGATACAAAGGATGAATATGTGGGCGCTGAAGGCAGGGATGATAAGACCAAATTCATGATCTCACCCCGATATGGCACAATACACAGCTACTTGCCAGACCCCAACATGGGCACACCTGGTTTTAACCCGCCTGAGAAGCGGAATAATGTGGTTATCCGCGTATGGGGCTCCACATTTAAACCTGCGCTCAAAAAGGAATGCAAAAGACTTGGAGTTCAAATATTTGACAGGGTTATGGGCACAAGCCTGTTAACAGAGGGCGGTGTTCAGGGCGGTCGTGTTATAGGCGCAACAGGATTGAATAACCGCACCGGCGAATTCATGATATTCAAATCAAAAGCGACCATTGTCTCAACAGCAGGCGGAGGCTCCATATGGCTTATGAACAGTGAGTTGTGCGGCATGTCTACCATGATGAACAGGGCTGCCTCCAGTGACGGGCTCATCATGGGTTGGAAGGCCGGGGCAGAACTTGTGAACATGGAGGCCACAGGCCCTATAGGCATTGCAACTGGGCTAAAACACAAGTGGTACACAGGGGCTGGAGATGCGAGCTATGAAAATGTGCCCCTAGTGGATGCAAACGGGAAAAGGGTTCCTTTGCCTATACAGGGGTGGGAAGATGCAGGCGCAATGATCCTCACACCTGAGGGTGATAGAAAGATCAGGGAGGCAATCATGAGGGGCGAGTATGAGCTGCCCTTTTATGGTGACTGGCCCTCAATGTCTGATGTGGAAAGACGCGCCACCTGGAACCTTATGTTAGGGGAAGAATCCACAACAAAGATAATAATAGACACCTTTAATCAGGCAGGGTTTGACGGAAGCAAAGACCTTCAGCAGAGCTATAAATTTATTGAAGGCCAGACAATGCCCCAGTGGCGCCAGCCCGGAATGGGAGGTCTGCTTGTTGACTGGAACCTTAAAAGCAGCCTTGACGGGCTTTATGTTGCAGGCATGACCATGTTCTCATCTGAAGATCACAGCTACTGCGCCGCAACAGGAAGATACGCAGGAAGAAAGGCCGCAGCCTATGCAAAAGAGATCGGTCATGGCAAGTTATCAAGGGAGCAGATAGAAAGGGAAAAGGCCAGGGTATATGCCCCCATTAAACGCTCAGGCGGCATCGAATGGAAGGAACTCCACGCAGGGCTTGCAAGGGCAATGCAGTACTATGCAAGTGAATTCAAGACAGAAAGGCTCTTCAGGATGGGTCTCTGGGCAATTGAGAAGATGGAAAAGGAGGAGGTGCCCAGGCTCTATGCGCTTGATCCCCATAAACTCATGAGGAGTCTTGAAGATTTGCAGCTTATTGAACATGCAAAGATCATCCTGAATGCATCTATTGCCAGAAAGGCCAGCAGCGTGCCCCTGGGCTTTGACAGGATAGATTACCCAGAGGTTGATCCTCCTGAATGGAACAAGTTCTCCACTATAAAGCTTGAAAACGACAGGATAAAGATCGGTTACAAGCCGCAGAATTTCTGGGGAAACATGAAGGAGCAGTATGAGAAGCATAACCCCGATTATGAAGGGGTGTATAAGAAATAGGGGTTCAAGGTGTCAAGGGTTCGAGGGGGTCACGATTCATAATTTGAAATTTGAGATTTCAGATTTGAGGTAATCAGGGTTTAGGGTTTCAGGTGTTTGTTGTGAATTTATGTTTTTCACTCGAATCCTTGAACCCTAGACCCCTGGAACCCCTGAACCCCAATAATTTGAAATTTCAGATTTCAAACCCTCAATCCTGATAATTTCAAATCTCAGATTTCAAATCTCAAATTTTCCTTTCCCTTATCCGCTATTTTCTAGTATTGTGCCAGCCGCAAAAGTTGAGATTAATGTTTAACAAGATTCGGTTAATATGGAAAAAGACAGATTTAATAAAAGTGTCCTCGACACAGAGAGGATAGGTCATCTACTCTTAAAATTATCCATGCCGGTATTCTTCGGCATGTTTGTTCAGTCATTATATAATGTAATAAGCGCCATTTTCATAGGAAGATATGTAGGCCATCTGGGCATGGCAGCCCTCTCTATTGCCTTTCCACTTCAGATGATAGGTTTCGGGCTTGGCACAATGTCAGGTATCGGCGGCATGTCGCTTATCTCAAGGTTTTTGGGCGCAAAGGAGAATGAAAAGGCAGAAAAGTCACTGGGCAATGGGATCACCCTGGCTGTTATTCTGAGCTTTCTAGCCATTATCGGCCTTTTGCCCTTCCTTAACTTCTGGCTCACTATAATGGGGGCATCAGAAAATGTCCTGCCATATGCGCGTGAATATATGATCTACATAATTATAAGCATGATATTCGCTATAATAGGCACTTCACTAATGAACTATACCAGGGCAGAAGGCAACGCAAAGATAAGTATGGTTGCCATGATAGCTGGCGCTATCATAGATATAATCTTCTGCTATATTTTTATCGTTCGACTGCAAATGGGCGTTAAGGGCGCAGGCATTGCCACAATCATAGCCCAGCTATTTTCAATGCTCTATCTCTTAAACTATTACAGGTCAGGCAAGAATTACCTGAAGATCAGGATAAAAAACTTTACCCCTGATGTAAAGATCATGAAGGAGATGTCAGCAATCGGCTCGGGCGCCTTTATACAGATGTTTGCAAGCAGCCTGGCTGCAATGATACTCTTCAAGATGGCCGCAACCTATGGCGGTGACTATGCTCTTGGGGCATTTGGTATTGCACAGAGGATACTCATGTTTATCACCATGCCCGGAATGGTGATCAGCCAGGGGGTGCAGCCTATACTGGGGTTCAATTATGGCGCAAGGCGTTTCAGGCTTCTCATAAGGGCCATGAACCTTGCCCTGTTCTGGGCATTTATTCTAAGCACAGCAGGCTTTCTTCTTGTATATTTTACCCCTGGCCCGTTTATAAGGATATTTACAGATGACCCTGAACTTATAAGCATGAGCATAGCAACCAATAAACATATGTTTCTGGCCCTTCCGCTGTTAGGGCCGCTCCATATCGGCACAATGATATTTCAGGCAATCGGCAAGGCAAAGCAGGCATTTATTACAGCATTTGGCAGACCGGTAATATTTCTTATACCTTCTGCCCTTTTCTGGACACACCTCCTTAAACTTAAGGGGGTATGGCTTGCCTTCCCCTCTTCTGATGTGCTTACATTTTTTCTGGTAACAATTCTTATGCTGCCCATACTAAAGGAGTTCAGGCGTGGTATGGATAATATTGATAATTCCGTATCAGGGTTGAAATCAGTCTGAAAATAGTGGTATGGATTTGAGACTCAAGATTTGTAATTTGAGATTTGAAATTTGAAATTCAGGATTTGAGATTCAAGGGGAAAAGATATGACTCAGTTTGGATATGCAGGTTATATTCTAAAGGTTGACCTGACAGAAAATAAAATAGGCAGGCTTGAAACAGCCGGATATTCAGACAGATTTATAGGCGGAAGAGGCATAGCAGCAAAACTTTTTTGGGACTTTGTCCCTCCTGAAACAAAGGCATATGATCCTGAAAACTGTCTGGTCTGCGTCACAGGCCCTGTCGCTGGTTTTACAGGGTTTGCCGGCTCAAGGTGGCAGATCTGCGGCAAATCTCCCCAGGGGGATAGAGAGACATTTTCCTATGCCAACCTTGGAGGCAGATGGGGTATTACCCTTAAATATGCAGGGTATGATGGCCTTGTAATACAGGGGAAGGCAGAAAAACCGGTTTACATAGTAATCAAGGATAATTCAGCAGAGATAAAGGATGCCTCAAGATTCTGGGGCATGTCTGCATTTGAGGCTACTGATGCGCTAAAGGCTGAGCATGGCAAGGATTTCAGCATCCTTACTATAGGCAAGGCGGCAGAAAATCTTGTTTCGTTTGCAACCGTACTGGCAGAAGATGGTTCTTCAGGCTCAGGAGGGCTTGGGGCCGTTATGGGTTCAAAGCTTTTGAAGGCAGTTATTGTTGCAGGCAACAAAAGACCTGTAGCAGCCAACCCTGATAGGCTAAAAACACTGGCAGGACAAATCCGTGAGATTCATAAAATAGCCGACCATGATGAAGGTATGTGGAAGATAGATGACTCCTTTAAAAAGCATATCTGCTACGGCTGCGGTGTAGGATGCGGCCGATATGTATACCACGGTTCAAATGGACGCAGATACAAGTCATTTTGCCAGGCAATGATGTTCTACTTTAAGGCGGTTATGGAATATACCAAAGGAAAGGACAACAGCGAGACGCGTTTGCTGGCTTCCAGGCTCTGCGACGATTACGGGCTTGATACATCTGTTATGCATGGCATGGTTGACTGGCTCTCCTTATGCTACAGGGATGGCATTCTTACTGAAAAAGATACTGGCCTTCCCCTTTCAAAGATGGGGAGGCCTGAATTCATTGAAATATTAACAGCAAAGATAGCCTCAAGGGAAGGGTTTGGCGACCTGCTTGCAAAAGGCACTATAGAGGCGGCAGAGGCAACAGGCGAGGCCGCAAAAAAACACCTGGGGTACTGTGTTGCCACCAGGAACAGTGAGACAAAGGATTATGACCCAAGGCTTATACCTGCAAACGCACTCATCTATGCCACAGAGCCAAGAAGAGCTATCCAGACACTTCATGAGCCAGTGTCATATCTCTTCAAGTGGGTAGCATGGGCAAGCAAGAGGGAGAATGCCTTTTTTTCGAGCGAAGCCTTTCGCAAGTTTGCAAAACGTATCTGGGGAAGTGAAGAGGCAGCCGATTTCACCACAATGGAAGGGAAGGCCATTGCATCAAAAAAGGCCTTTGACAGGGCCTATGTAAAGGAAAGTCTTATCCTGTGTGACTTGAGCTGGATGGCAATATGGCAGGACTACTTTACCAGAAACATGGATGAACCTGCCCTTGAATGGCAGATATTTTCTGCTGTAACAGGAAGAGAGGTGGATGAGGATGGCCTTAACCGGCTTGGAGAAAGGAATGTCAACATGCAGAGGGCGCTTCATGTAAAACATGGGTGGAATGGAAGAGTGGATGATCAGATGATGGATTACTATTTTACCCAGCCACTCAAAAAGGGAGAGCTGTTTTGTGACCCTGAATGCATAATACCCGGAAAAAATGGCGAAATAGTATGTGTAGAGGGCAATGTATTTGACAGGAATGCATTTGAAAAACTAAAGGATGAATACTATGAGCTGCGCGGCTGGGATGTTGAAACAGGTCTGCCAAAGGAATCAACCCTTAAGAATTTCGATATGGCAGATATTGCTGAGGGGCTTTACAAACAGGGATTGCTAAAATAGATTACTTTTTACTCCATAATTCTATCGCAGAGACAAGGCACACCCTGTCTCTGCTGTAGAATGAGCAGCGCCCCTATTTCAATGCCCTTTTAACCGCATTATCCCTCTCCATAATAAACCTCTTTGCAACAGATGCAGATATAACAGAATCAAACCCGTGTATGGCCCCAGGGTATACATGCAGCTCTGTCGGAACCCCTGCCTGCAACAGCCTCTGGGCATACTCTATATCCTCATCAAGGAACAGGTCAAGCTCACCAACAGCTATGTAGGCCGGTGGCAAGCCTGACAAATCATGGGCCCTCGCAGCAGCAGCGCAGGGCGACACAATGCCATTCTTTGCTGAATCACCCAGATAAGCCTTCCATGCAAATATATTCTTTTCACGGTCCCATGTGCGGGGATCTGTTATTGCATGGCTTGAAGGTGTAATGTTGCGATCATCCAGCATTGGGTATATAAGCAGCTGAAAGGATAAAGATATCTCTCCCCTGTCCCTTGTCATAATCGCAAGCCCTGCTGCAAGCCCGCCTCCGGCGCTCCCTCCGCCTATGGCAACCCTTGTTTTATCTATGCCAAGCTCATCCGCACTATTTACCATCCATTTCAGACTTGCATAACAGTCTTCAACAGGCGCAGGGAAAGGGTTTTCAGGCGCAAGCCTGTAGTTTGTGGATACCATAACACACCCGGTGTTTGCGCACATGGAACGCATGGTATAATCATCCGCTGTAAGGTCGCCAAGGATATAACCTCCGCCATGTATCCAGAGCATTGCCGGCATTTTATCTGTTTTTATCTCAGGGGTATATACCCTTGCTTTAATAGGGGGCGCCCCCTTTGGGCCTGGTATATGGATATCCCTTGATATAACGCCCTCTACTCTGGGCATCATTGAAACCATGCGCGAAAAGATCTCATCGCTCATCTTCCTTGCTGCATTGAGGTCATCAAAATTTAAAGAACCATCAGCAGGGATCATCTCAAGCGCCGGAGCAAGCTCCGGGTCAATCCGTTTCATAATATCCATATCTATATCTCCTTTCTTTTTAATCTTGAACCTTGAACTTTAATCTTTTAGCCTTGAGCCTTATACCCTGAACCCTGAGCCTTGCGCAATGAGCCTTTTTATATCTCTTTGAGCTTCCCTACAAGCATACATACCGCTATAATAATCACCCCAGAACCGAGTATTCCGGCCTGGAAACTCCATCTATCTGCTATTGCGCCCAGCACTATGGGTGAAAGGCCCGGCCCTATGATCCCTGACATGCTCATCAGTATACCTGTAAAAACGCTGCGTTCACTTAATGTTGTAAGTTTTGATATGGCAACTAGCCCTGCCGGGAAGAAGACAACGCTGAAGGTTGCCTGCAGAAATAACAGCGGGCTTAAAAGCCAGGGGGCAGTGATAACGGCTATGGCCACTGTTGTGACACCCGCTGCAAGAAGCAGTACAAAAAGCAGTTTCCTGATATTGAAGCGGTCTATTATAAAGCCCACAGTTATCATGGCTATAAAGCCGCCAATCCTTGAAATGCCGAAGATATTGTTTGCTGTCTCTATTGGTATCCCCCTCTCCTTGACCAGGAACAGGGGTATGATATTGTATATCCCCATGCTGGCAATAGCGCATGAACTCCAGAGCGCAGTCATGATCCAGAACTCTCTCCTTTTTATGATCTCTATCATTCCACCCTTTTCACTCTTTTCCGGTCTTGGGTCGGGGGAGGAGGCATGAAGTATGACACCAATAAAGAGGCATACACCGCTCATAATCAAAAATACATTTCTCCAGTTCATCACTGATATGATCTGGGCGATTATAAAGGGAACCGTGAGCATGCTGAAACCTGCGGCTGTCTCATGTACCGATATGGCCCTGCCCCATGAGTCGCGGCTGAAGATTGCAGTAATAAGGGGTATACCGCAGGGCAGATAAATACCGGATGCGAGCCCTATTATAAAGCATATGGCTGCAAAAGAGACATATGTGCGTGCAAACCATAAGAGGATAAATGAAATGGTCATACCGTAAAAGGAGACCAGAATGGATCGCTTGTAGCCGATCCTGAGCGACATGAACCCTGCATAAAATACAGATATGGTATTTCCAATCCAGAAACAGAAGAAGAGCACGCCAGCCATCGCATGTGTAATGGCAAACTCATCCTCAATAAGCGGCATCAAAGGAGAGGTGATGGATTTGGCAGTAAAGTTGACATACCACAGTGTCCAGAAAAGGAGTAAAAGAAAAATCTTCATAAAATTCCTTAACATGAATTGGCATAAAAATAAAAACGTTAATTTTCACCACGGAGAGCACGGAGAACACGGAGTAAAAGCAAAAAAGAAAAAACTCCGTGACCTCCGTGTCCTCCGTGGTTATTTTTTTACTATATATGCAATATGTCACCTAATTCATAAAATACTTTACTTGGCAAATATAATTAATCTCTTTTTATTGTACCCTGTATCTCTTTGCAAGAATATTTATGAGATTGACATATTTACCAATAATTTTATTTAATGAGACATCTTAAAAATAGGGAGAATGATAAAAAATGAATACAAACCGGTTTAACCTTTTAACAGCTCTTTTTCTGATCCTGACCATTTCAGGGTGCACCAGCCATATCACTATTACTGGAAAAAACCTTAAGGACGCAGAGACAAAATATAAAAACGTAATAGTCATGGTGCCTGATGGC
>CAYWRH010000147.1:0-11272 GCA_964460435.1 uncultured Desulfatiglans sp. | reverse complement strand
ATTTTCCCCGGAGTGGTAAGATTATCACCCCGGGAATTTTTTTACACCAAGGAGGATATTTAATGTCCGAGATTAACAGAATGGACCCTGAAATGCTTACGATGGTGCTTGACACTATAAATAAACTTGAAAAAGAGAAGATAACCCTTGAAGCCAGGCTTGAGATGGATAAAGAGGGCGAATTCCCAAAAGAGCTGATAAATTTTATGCTGAGCCCTGAGATAGCCCTGCACCTTATCTTTATTCCAGCGGAATATGGCGGACTTGGCGCAGGGGCCATGGATATAGCCATTGTTTCAGAGAGGCTCGCCAAAATGGACCTTGCGATTGCAACCTCATTCTTAGCCATATGCCTTGGCACAGACCCGATAAGGGTAGGCGCAACACCTGAACAGAAGGCGAAATATATTGGCCGCATAGCAGAAGAGGGCCTTATTGTGGCTTATGGTGTGACAGAGCCGGAGGCAGGGAGCAATGTTCAGGCTTTAAAGACAAAGGCTGAGAGGGTGCTTGATGAGAAGGGCGAGATAAAAGGTTACATACTTAACGGCCAGAAACAGTTTATCACAAACGGTGGTGTTGCGCAGATATACACCATACTCGCAGAAACCCCTAACGGCCCGACATTTTTTATAGCAGAGGCCGGTGACAAAGGCCTAATACCCGGCAAGCATGAGGATAAGCATGGTATCCGCGCATCTGACACATGCCCTATCACACTGGAAGACCTCTATATACCAAAGGAAAACCTGATAGGCGGGGTTGAGGGCCTTGGCCTCAAACAGTCAAATGAGGTGTTCGGTTACACCAGGCTTATGGTCGCAACCTTCGGCCTTGGCGGCGGCATGGCGGCCCTTGAAAAGACCATAGCTTATGCAAAGGAGAGAGTTCAGTTCGGCAGCCCTTTAATTGAAATGGAGGGATACACCCACAGGCTTATTGTTCCAAATGCGGTCAGGCTTGAGGCGGCCAGGGCATATATCGAAGAGGTGGCAACAAGGCTCGATACAGACGAAAAGGATCTCCAGGTAGAGGGATCAATAGCCAAATATTTTGCCACTGAGGCAGGTGACACCATGGCCAATGATGCTATCCAGGCCCTTGGCGGATATGGCTACATCAGGGAGTATGAAGTAGAAAAGATAAAAAGGGATATCAAGATCTGCTGTATATATGAAGGCACAAGCGAGATCCAGAGACGGCTTATCTCCATGTTCCGTCTTCAGGCAACAGTACGTTCAAAGGGCGAATTCTATAAAAGTATTGCTGACAAAATCTCAATGCTTCCGGAGGATACCAGCGGCCCTATACTGGCAAATGCCGTAAACCTCATGAATGATATAATACTCGCTGCAAGAAAGAACAAACTCACCAAATCACAGTATGTAATGTTCCTGCTTGCTGACATGATGGCATGGACCGAGGTCGCAAAGGCCCTCTGTATAAAGGCTGCAAATTATACTGGAAAAGAAAAGTCTCCTGAATACATAAAGGCCGCAGCAAGGCTTTTTGTAAGGGAAGCAGTGGAAAAGGTTTATATGAATGGTCTTAAGATCTGCCAGGGATGCGAGACACCTGTTGACGAGCTTTCAGGGCGACTTTCTGCCATGAATATGGCCTCAGTTATGAAAAACAACCTCAGGGATATGGATATCGTTGCAGAAGAGGTTAAAAAATAATTGCTGAAAGGGGGCGCTGTATACTCAGCTCCCCTTTTCACTCTTACGGTTTTATCCTGTTTCCTAAAGGATTTTTTGAATCTCCCAATATGATGCTTTTGATAAAGAATTTCAAAACGGAGCACATCTCTCCTTGCCAAACCTTTGGCTCTAGAGGCGTTAGAGTACGGGGTTCAATGCCATAAAAGAAGTTGTCATTGCTGTCATGTAATCATTATATCCTGTTGATGATAGACCATGTTCAATGTCAAGGTAACCCTGCTCTTTTCCTGTAAAAATTCGCTTGATATTGCTGGCCAAAAACCACTATATCTAAGGGGTATATTAAACAATATGAACAATAATTTATTTATTCTTGATCAATTCAGATTCATATGTTAATATACTCGATCATAATGACTATTTCATTAAGGATTGTGTATTAATAATTCTTCTTGATATAAAGGTCTCTTGTTAGCAGGCAGTTATATTGAAAATGGACAGTATGCTTTTTTTGCATATGGGGATGAACAGGTTATTTTGATATTCACACTTCTAAAATGATAGTTGCTTGAAAGGTATTAAAAGGAGGAAGAATGGAGAAGAGGATTATTGTATTTATTATAAGCCTGGTGATGTTATTGATCCAGGGATGTGTAACAACCAAATCATACAGGCTTGCGCCCGAGGCGCTTGAAGGACAGAAGATAAATGAACAGCAGGGTATAAAGAGGATCGTTTCCAATAAAAAGGCTGGCGCTGTATATGTGCGTTCAGTTAAGGATGCCTATTCCCTTGATGATTATCCGGGTATCGAAATTGGTCTGTTCAGTGAAAAGTCCTTTGAGTTTTCACCTGAAAGTATCAAGGCATTTGTTGATGGCAAACAACATAAGATCATGACTGTTGATGAGATGGTGACAGCAATCAAGGATAACTACACTGCAGGCGCTGCGGCAATAAAAAAACAGGAAGATGACAGAAACAGGCATGCAGTAGATACAAGCAAAAAGGCGCCCAATGATCCGGAGGTTTTTAGCCCAAGCGCTCTTGATTCTGCAAACACGCCGGGAGAATCATATAAATCACAGTATAAATATGATTTTAAGTCCATTAAGGAAACTAAACAGCAGTCTTCACAAATTGCCGAGGCTGAGCTGGCGACGCTGAAAGAGAATACAGAAAAGAGCCTAAAAACCCTTTTGTCAACATATCATGTAAAAACAACTGTTCCTGCAAATAAGTGGTATCCGGGAGAGGTCAAGCTTGCAAAGCTGGTTGAACCCTCAAAGCCCCATGAGATCAAGATAATAGTAAATGTCATGGGTGACGAGCATGAATTTTTGATAAGATCCTCAATAGCAGAATAGGACCATTTCACATAAACCCTGCCCGGAAAACTACTGGGCGGGGTTTTCATATTTCAAGTACAATATAATATGTCATGGGGATAACCGGTAAGCGCAGGCTAAACCCCGTGCAACTATTAGATGCCCTTTGTATATGTCTCCTTGACAAAGGGGGTAACCCAAAATAGTATTGCCACCTGTTCAAAAGTTGGTATACCCAAATTTAGGAGGTTTAAATGAATACTGTTCAGTCAATGCTTTTACTGCCCCTTGTCACAATATGTTCCCTTTCCACCGTTGCTGATGATGGGTATAAGAACTTTGAGGTCTCTGTTTATGCCAGGGTCTTTGAGGTGATAAAGATGAAAGATCCTGTGTGGCTTAAGAGCACCTTTGAACAGATGAATCAGCATCTGAACATAGACAAGATATACCTTGAAACCCACAGGGACATGACCGTTATTGATGAGGCGGCGCTTGAGCCAATAATCAGATTCTTCAGGTCAAGAGGCATTAAAACTGCTGGCGGCATTACCATTACAGTAAGCGAACCCAATAATTTTGAGACATACTGCTATACGAATGAAGAGCATCGTAAAAAACTGAAACAGATTGTAGAGATGACTGCCCGCCATTTTGATGAGATCATACTTGATGACTTCTTCTATACAAGCTGCAAGTGTAAAAAATGTATAGCCGCCAAAGGCGGTAAAAGCTGGTCACAGTTCAGGATGGACCTGCTCGCTGATGCTGCCAAAACATTAATAGTCGGCCCTGCAAAGGCAATTAATCCGAAGATAAAAATGGTTATCAAATACCCTAACTGGTACGAACACTTTCAGGGCCTGGGCTTTGACCTTGAACGGGGGCCAAGGATATTTGACGGGATCTACACCGGCACAGAAACACGTGACAGCGTAATGACAGATCAGCATCTCCAGGAATATCAGAGCTACCAGATCATAAGGTATTTTGAGAATATCGCCCCGGGCAGAAACGGCGGGGGATGGGTGGATACATACGCATCCAACACGGCAGACAGGTACGCGGAGCAGCTATGGCTTACGCTCCTTGCAAAGGCGCCTGAGATGACCATGTTTGATTATATGCAGATGGGTCTGCCTGTTACAAAACAGCTTCGCGGTCAATGGCAGGGCACAGGAACCAGTTTTGATTTTGATACAATGATAAAACCCTATATTGATGGGGATAAATATAAAAAGGATGCCAATATGGCCCTTGTCGCTGCAACAGCCCTTGAGCAGATAGATAATGTGCTAGGGTATCTTGGAAAACCAATTGGTCTTAAAGGTTATAAACCATTTCATTCCACAGGAGAGGATTTTCTGCACAATTTTTTGGGCATGGCAGGCATCCCTATTGATCTCTATTCCGAGTTTCCTTCAGGTGAAAGGATAATACTGCTCACAGAATCTGCAAAGTTTGATCCTGATATAATCAGCAAGATCAAGGGTCAGCTTGATAATGGAAAGGATGTTGTGATCACATCAGGCCTGTTACGCGCCCTTGCAGGTAAAGGCATTGAGGAGATAGTTGAGCTTAGGTATACAGACAGGAAGGCCATTGTTAAGGATTTCAAGGCAGGATGGGGAGGCCTTATAAAGGGTGAAAGGGAGATATTGATACCCCAGATACAGTATCTTACCAATGATTCATGGGAAGAGGTTTCGGCCCTTGATAACGGCCTTGGCTGGCCTATTCTTCACAGGGCCGATTATGCGGATGGCAATCTTTATCTCCTCACCATACCTGACAATTTTGCAGATATATATGACATGCCTGATGAGGTGCTGAATAAGATAAGAGATACCATTTTGAAAAACCAGTTTGTCCGGCTGCACGGCCCTGCAAGGATATCCATATTTCTCTACGACAACAACACTGCTGTGGTGCATTCATTCAGGGATGAAGCTGTGAACATCCGGCTTGTTGCCTCAAAGGGGAAAAATATCAAGGATATTGAGACAGGAGAGGCTTTGAAGGGCAAGGATATCCAGGGGTTCTGGGGCAGGCCATCAACTGAAAAGATGTTTGAACTCACTGTTAAACCCCATTCATACAGGGTGTTAAGCGTGGAATAGGAACTGCATGGGTAGAAGGGAATTATTTGCAGGTATTGATGTGGGGTCAATGACCACTAAATGCGTTATCATGGATAATTCGAATATGCTTGCCAGTACGGTGATCTATACGGATGCTGAGCCTAAAAAGGCAGGCCTTGCCGCCATTGAATCATCTCTTTGTATGATCGGGGCTGACATCAAGGATATATCATACGCAGCAGGGACAGGTTATGGAAGGATATCCCTTGATTTTTTTGATCACACGGCAACAGAGATCACCTGCCATGCCACAGGTGTCAGGCATGTAAACAGTGAGGTTGAGGGGATAATAGATATAGGCGGGCAGGACAGCAAGGCAATAAAACTGAAACCGGATGGCACAGTCATGGATTTTATCCTTAATGACAGGTGTGCTGCAGGAACAGGGCGTTTTTTGGAGGTAATGGCAAGGACACTGAAGCTTAATATTGAGGAGTTCAGCTCCCTCTATGAAAAATCACTTAACCCCTGCCCCATTAACAGCACATGTATTGTGTTTGCAGAATCAGAGGTGATATCTCTTGTTGCAAAGGGGAACACAAAAACGGATATCGCTGCAGGGCTTCATCAGAGCATAGCAAAACGGGTTGGAAACATGGCGAAAAGGCTTGGTATTGGCAAGAATGTTGTCTTTGTGGGGGGTGTTGCAAAAAACGCCGGCATGAGAAAGGCCCTTGAGGATTACCTTGGAGTCGGGTTCATATCCCTTTCAGCAGACCCTCAGATAACAGGGGCGCTTGGTGCGGCAGTCATAGCAAGGGACAGGTTCAATATGCAAAAAGGCTAAAAATAAAAAGTAATCCATTTTTTATTCCAGGAAGATAACCGACCTGTTTCTGCCCTCAGCCTTTGCCTGGTAAAGGGCCCTGTCAGCATGTTCAACAAAAATGGAGCCTGATTTTTCATCACCCCTCTGATACTGCGCAATCCCTATGCTTACTGTTGTCTTCAGGTGTGATGATTCATGCTGAAAATCATATTCCGCCACCCTTTCCCTGAACCTTTCGCTCATGATACTCGCCTCCTCTATATTGGTATGGGGGAGCAGAATAATAAATTCCTCACCGCCATAACGGCAGGCAATATCATTGTCCCGGATGCTCTCCTTAAGTAAAAGGCCGAGCCTTTTAAGGACAGTGTCTCCTGCTGCATGTCCATAACTGTCATTTATATTTTTAAAATGATCAATATCCAGCATGCACAGCACCAGGTCGGTTTTATACCGTTGTGATCTTGATATTTCCCGTTCCAGCACCTCCATAAAATATCGTCTGTTGTAAAGGCCTGTAAGGGCATCACGGACAGACATATCCACCATCCTGTTATAGGTCTCCTTTACCTGTTTTTTCAGCTTTGACTTTTCAAGGGTATTCATTATGGCCCTTGAGAGGGCGCTGCTGTTCAGGCTGTCCTTGGGCAGGTAATCATATGCCCCGGCCTGTATGATCTTTGAGGCTATCACCTCATTTCCCTGGCCGGTAATAATTACAACAGGGATCTCCTGCTGCTCATTTTTCATCCTCTCAAGGAGGTCAAAGGCATTCCCGTCTGTAAGATAATAATCAAGCAGCATCAGATCCGGGTTCTTCTCTTTTATGTGTTTTATTGATTCTTCAATGGTTGTTTTTCTCTCAATATGGATTTTTGTATTTTCCTTTAGTATGTTGCAGATAACCTCATAATCATGGTCTGAATCTTCAATGATGAGGATATCTATTTTCTGGTCAATATCAATGATGGAGGTGCCAGGTGAATAGGGAACTGTCTCATCATACCGGATAGTCTGTATCTTCTGAATAATCCCTGATATCCTTCCGGCGGCCTCTTCAAGTTTCAGGGCATACTTCATGACAAGGGCAGGGTCTTTTTCCCTTTTTATGAGGTCTATATAGCCCTGGAGCCCCATAAGAGGCTGGTTCAGTTCGTGTGCGGTTGCCCCTGAGAGCTGGAGCAGCACCTTTAGCCTTTCCTCTTCTATAACAGACCTCTGCTGATCAAGTATCTTTCTGTTTGCCTCTCTCAGGCCGCTGTTTATCAGTTCAAGCCTTTTTTTCTGATTGTAGAGATCTATGAATATCTTTACCTTCCCCTTTAAAATCTGGGGCTTGAAAGGTTTGAAAAGATAATCTACAGCGCCTGCCTCATATCCCCTGAATATGTGCTCCTGATCCTTATTTATAGCAGTGACAAAGATAATGGGTATCTGCCTGGTCCTGGCGCTGCCGCGCATCAGCTCCGCTGTTTCAAAGCCATCCATTTCGGGCATCTGCACATCAAGAAGAACAAGGGCAAAATCATCCTCTATCATACGTGAGAGGGCCTCATTTCCCGAGCTGGCCTTTACTATATTAATGTCCAGCTCCTTTAGAAGGGCCTCCAGTACAGTCAGATTGGTCGGAAGGTCATCCACAATAAGTATGTTTGGTTTTTCATGTCTTGTCATTATCCTTTCCCTCGCCTTCTAGTAGAGCCATGCGCTCAAGATTGAGAAAAGCCTTTCCTTTTCAAAGGGCTTCGAGAGATAATCACTCGCTCCGGCCTCTATGCATCTGGCTCGGTCACCTTTCATTGCCCTTGCTGTGAGCGCTATTACTGGCAATTCAGCAAAATCGACCTGCTCCCTGATCTCTTTAATGGCCGCAAAGCCATCCTTCTCAGGCATCATCATGTCCATAATAATAAGATCAACCCCTGGGTTGTCCCTGAGTAAATTCAGCGCCTCTATGCCGTTTTTTGCAGTTATGACACTCACTCCTTTGCTCTCCAGTATATTTGTGAGTATAAAAAGATTCCTCATGTCATCATCTGCAACAAGTATCTTTTTACCCTTAAGGATAGCATCTTTGTCATGTATCATCCTGAGCATCCTTCTTCTCTCTTCCGGCAGTTCCGATTCTGCAATGTGTAAAAACAGGGTTACCTCATCCAGAAGCCTTGCAGGGGAGGTTACCCCCTTTATTACTATGCTCTCTGTATATTCATCAAGTATAGCCCTTTCACGGGAAGAGAGCCTTTTCCCTGTGTATACAATGATCGGGGACAAAAAGGGCGATTCATTATTTTTTATCCTTGAGAGGATCTCAAAACCGGATATGTCAGGGAGTGAAAGATCAAGGATAACGCAGTCAAATTGTTCAGTGGCAAGTTTTTCTATTGCCTCTTTTCCTGTTGACACATAGGTAATAGTGATCCCTGTGCCTTCAAACAGCTTTTCTATCAGTTTTCTTGTAACATCATTATCCTCAACAACAAGAACCCTTCTTTCTGATTTAATGGCTGTTTTTTCTATCTCGGAAAAAAGTCCCTCAAAGGTTGCAGCATTGGCCGGCTTTAAAATATAGCCTGCTGCGCCCATCCTAATGGCCTCGCGCCGGCTGTCAGAGGCAGATACAAAATAGACAGGGATATGCCTTCTCTTAAGATCATCCTTTAGCCTTGACATCACAGTCAATCCATTTATGCCGGGAAGAGTGATATCAAGAATAATAGCCCTGATATTGTATTTGGCTATAATATCCAATCCGGTCTCACCATCCTGTGCAATAATGGTTTTAAAACCCTTTGAGATGGAAAAATCCCTGAAGGTCTCGGCAAAAGAGAGGTCATCTTCTATCAGTAAAATGGGGGTGTCATCACTGGATATCTCTTTGTTATCACGGGTCGTGATGTGATTCATAACAGGGTTTTTTAGGCAATCTCTGTGCACTGGCGCCGGTTTGATCTCCTCATTGGCACTCGACTTGATTCTTAAGGATTCAGGAAGAAAGAGGGAGAAGGTTGAACCCCTTCCCTCAACGCTTGAAACCTGTATCTCACCTTTAAGAAGCCTTGCAAGCTCCCTTGATATGGAAAGACCAAGTCCGGTCCCCCCAAACTTTCGGCTTGTGTCGCCTTCACCCTGCTGAAAAGGCTCAAAGATAAGATTAATCTTCTCTTTTGGCACGCCTATACCTGTATCAGATACAGAAAAAGAGATGCACTCATCATGATTCAGACCGCTTGCAGACAGGTCAATATCCTTCCCCGGTCTCTCTATTTTCAGGGTGATCTCACCCCGGGAGGTAAATTTAAATGCATTGGATAGCAGGTTATTTAATATCTGCTCTATCTTTGGCCTGTCTGATGCCAGCATCTCCGGGAGGGTTGAATCCAGTTTTATACTGAACCGCAGGTTTCTCTCATCAGAGAGAGGTTTAAATTTTCTGTGTATAGCGGCTATCATCTCATTTAGCGGGATATCCTCGATATTAAGCTCCATCTTGCCAGATTCTATCTTGGAGAGGTCAAGTATCTCATTAATCAGGTTAAGAAGTTCATGCCCTGAACTTTCGATACACCGAGCATACTCTACCTGTTTGCCTGTAAGGTTATTCTCACTGTTTTCCGAAAGAAGTTGCGACAGGAGTATTATACTGTTTAAAGGGGTGCGCAGTTCATGGGACATGTTTGCAAGGAACTGTGATTTATATCTGCTTGCAGCCTCTGTCTCTCTGGCCCTTGCCTCGACTTCCCTGCTATGCTCATCAGCCCTTTTAAGCCTTAACAGTATCTCATAACAGGTGAAGGCAAGTAAGGCAGCTATAAAGGCAGTGATTACAAGTAATATGGATATATGGCCCTTATTCAGGTAGTCACCAAGAATAAGGCCAATGGCGGCCATGACAACAAACCAGAAGATTGGCGTCCTGAATAGCCTCCTGTTAAATAATACATTTAATTTAACAGCAATAAATTTATTCGATAATTGATGCTCTTCCATGTCGCCTATTTCATCCCTATGCTATCTTCCGTAGCCCCTTTAGATTAATCAGGCCAATAATCAAGATTTTGCAAGATTCCTGCCATATGCATGAAAAAGGTCATTTATTGAATTATATCAATCTCTTACCTTGCTGTTTCTGGCCGGGTTTTAAAAATATATTAAAAAAGGGTGTAAACCTGCGAAAATATGTCAAAATCTTGACCTGATAGGGCCTAGTCAACCTGATGAAAAAGGAAAGGGTATGGGGCAATATCTTTGTGTGGTTGCTTTTATTATAGAAGAAGCTGCCCGTTGGAGGTTTATTTTGGTTTGACATCCTTTGCCAGAAATTTTATAGTGCATTGCCTGAAAACAGGAACAGGAAGTCTTTATAGGACCCTAGAAAGGCTGTTTATTTCCAAGGTTTGCCGCTCCCAGTCGGCATATTTCCCATGTAAATTTATCAGCCGTATGTTCAATATTTAATGTTATAAATTTTTTTAAACTTATAGAAAACGGAGAAATAACAATGATTATTATTGGCGAAAAAATAAATGGATCTATTCCTTCTGTAGCCAAGGCCATAGAAGCGAGGGACGGGGAGTTCATTAAGAACCTGGCTAAGGTTCAATCAGCGGCAGGCGCTAATTTTATTGATGTGTGCGCCTCAGTTCCCCCGGCTATTGAATATGAAACCCTGAAATGGATGGTGGAGCAGGTTCAGGAGGCTACTGATACCCCTATAGCGGTAGACAGCCCCAATGCAAAACTTTGCGCTGAGATTTCAAAATTTTGTAAAAAACCAGGTCTGATCAATTCAGTATCTATGGAAGGCACCAAGGTAGAAGACGTATTTCCTGTTATTGCAGATACCAAATGGGAGGTTGCTGCACTCTTATGCGACGATGCCAATGGAATCCCAAAGACCGCTGCAATACGCCTTAAGATACTGGAAGACCTTATGGCAAAGGCAAAGAAATACAATATTGATCCTTCCCGTCTTCACATTGACCCACTGGTGGAGATGCTTTGCGCATCAGAAAATGGCATAAATATGCTTATTGAGGTAATTAAAGAGATAAAGAAGCGGTACCCGACTATTCATGTAACCGGCGCCGCAAGCAATGTCTCATTTAACCTTCCTGCCCGCAAGGTGATGAATCAGGCATTTGTTGTTGTAGCCATGACCGCCGGTATGGACAGCGTAATTCTTGATCCATTGAATAAGGATATGAGGGGCCTGATCTTTGCCACAGATGCACTGCTTGGCAATGATATGTTCTGCATAGAGTATATAAATGCCTACAGAGAAGGCATATTTGGCGTCCCGCCAGTAAAAAAATAGGCTCGTTTAATATCTAAAAATAAAAGGTGTCAGAGGTAAATCCCTGGCACCTTTTT
>CAYWRH010000146.1:0-11382 GCA_964460435.1 uncultured Desulfatiglans sp. | reverse complement strand
TTTCTTTTCGGTAAGATTTATTCGATTTTACGATAGTACTGTGGTAAAGGACAATTACCCCATGTCACTTGAGCTTATATCAATAGCGATTCTGGAGAAGGACCCGGAAAAGGTGCTTTACTGGTATGACAAGTGTTCTGACAGGCAGTTTGGATTTGGGATCAGTCATGATGAGGTTGCTGAAGCTATAAAAACCTATGCTCCTGAAAGGGCTTTTGATATGTGGAAAACAAGGGCAGAGAGATTGATAGACCAGACAAAACCAAAGGCATATGAAGAGGCTGCCATATTTCTTAAAAAGGCAAAAAAGGTATTGAGTGATATTAATAAGCAGGAGAAATGGACTACATATATAAATGGCTTAAGAAAAACACACGCCGCTAAAAGAAAATTACAGGAAGTCCTCGACCGTATGGATAAGAAACCTATTGTAGTTATATAGAAATCATCATATTTCCATTTTTATCAGAAGGAATAATGAAATGAACAAGATAAAAATAACAGAATACAATGAAAACAATACCATCAAAAAACAGATTGACCGGGGTAAAGGTAGGCGATTTGACCCTGAAAATATCTGCCTGAACAACCGTATATCCATAGAGATCACCAACATCTTTAATGCGCCCGGTAATAACCCCATTACAAGGGGTGATATTGAGGCCATTATCCCAGATGCGGTTAATGCCCACAGGATGCTCCTCACTAACAAGGGAGACATCATGGATAATAGTATCCCAATGACAGGCTGGCTTGACCTGCCTGTAAATATTTCAGCGGATCATATAGAAAGGATAAAGGCCCTTGCAAAAAGGATATCCCCTCAGATAGATGCATTTGTATCACTCGGGATCGGCGGCTCATACCTTGGGATTGAGGCAACCATTAAGGCGCTTACCCACAACTATTTCAATCAGCTAACCAGAGAAGCGCGGGGAAATGCACCTGAGATCTATTTTTTGGGCCAGAATATCGACCCTGACTATTTCAGGGATACCCTTGATATGCTTGATGGAAAACGCATTGCCGTTAATGTGATCTCAAAATCCGGGACAACCACTGAGACCGCAATAGCCTTCAGGATCATACGCAGGCTCATGGAAAAAAGCATGGGCAAAGAGGGTGACAGTATGATCATCGCCACAACGGATAAAATCAAAGGGGCGCTGAAAAGCCTAGCGGATAAAAAGGGGTATGCGACCTTTGTTGTGCCTGATGACATAGGCGGCAGATTCTCTGTTTTGTCTGATGTGGGGCTTATTGGTCTTGCAATGGCCAATATTGATATTGAGGAGTTTATAGCAGGGTTTAGGACCATGAGGGAGATTACCCTGACAGACGATTTCTGGAAAAACCCCGCCCTTGTGCATGCGGCAGTTCGCCATGCTGCATGGTTAAAGGGAAAAAAGATAGAGGTGATTGCAACCAACTCAAATTCCCTTATGCCTGTGGCCAGATGGATGGAGCAGCTTTTTCCTGAAAGCGAGGGGCATAAGGGGCACGGGATGTGGCTTTCCACATCACTCTACTCTGAAAAGCTCCATGCGAATGGCCAGATGGTGCAGGATGGGGAGAGAAACCTCCTTGAAACATTTCTATTGCTTGAAAGGCACGACAACATTATTGACATACCAGGGGATGCGGATAACATTGATGGCCTTAATTTTTTGTCTGACAGGGGCCTTGATATGAATTTTATAAACAGAAAGGTGATAGAGGGGCCTGCCTGGGCACATTTTAAGGGCGGTGTCCCTAACATGACCATTAATATTCCGGAAAGAAATGCATTTAATATCGGCCAGCTCTATTACCTTATGGAAAAATCAGTTGCAATAAGCGGGTATCTTTTTGGCCACAACCCCTTTATCCAGCCAGGCGTTGAGGCATACAAGAAAGCCATGTTTGCCATAGCAGGAAAGCCAGGGTATGAGGATGAGGCAAAAAGGATGGAAAGAGAAATGAACGGACAGGAGAAAATAGTTATTAAATGAAGAGTATATCTGTTGTTATTGCTACCAGAAACAAAGGCAAGGTGGAGGAGATCAGAGGACTTTTAAATGAATACGATGTTGAGGTTAAAACCCTTGATGATTTTTCCCCCATTCCAGAAGTCATTGAGAATGGAAAGAGCTTTGAAGAAAATGCCCGTTTAAAGGCGGGCTTTACCGCAAAGAGGCTCAGGCTACCTGCAATAGCAGATGATTCCGGCCTTGTTGTGGATGCGTTAGATGGCGCCCCCGGTGTATACTCTGCCAGGTATGCAGGTGAAAAGGCCACAGATGCTGAAAACAACCTTAAACTTTTAAGGGAGCTTAAAGGGGTCAGGAACAGAACTGCACGGTTTGAAACTGTAGTTGCAATTGCCCTGCCCAACGGTGATGCACTTACATATACCGGCAAAGTAGAGGGGGTAATTTTAGAAGCACCTGATGGCAACATGGGGTTTGGTTATGACCCCCTGTTTTATTATCCCCCATTCTCAAAGACCTTTGCCCGGATGACAAACGAAGAAAAGAACAAAATCAGCCACAGGGGCATGGCATTCAAAAAACTCACAGGGGAGTTTGACAGGGTGATACTCTGGCTTGAAAAAAATCTTTAGCAACCTTTTAATCCCGGGCTTACAGTCTCATTAGGAACGCATGCTTTGAATCCCTGTATAAGCCTGTTTAAGAAAAATATTTGACATGCCGAATAATATGTATATGTTAGCCCTATAATTAAAAAGATTTTTTTCCCGGAAGGAGGCAATAATGTTAACAGTAACTCAACAGGCAAATGAGAAGATAACAGATTTTCTGAAGGCCCAGAAGGACCCTTCATATATAAGGTTATTCCTTTCAGAGGGCGGGTGATCAGGCCCCTCAATTGGAATGGCTCTGGATGAGCCAGCGGAAAATGATGAGATCATCAAGGATAATGGAGTTACATACCTGATAGATAAAGCCCTTCTTGAACAGGCAAAGCCCATAAGCGTGGATTTTGTGGACGGTCCAAGGGGTTCAGGTTTTTCCATAACCTCAAACCTGCCAAAAGGTGATTCGTGCAGCAGTTGCACAAGCTGCTAAACTTGTCTCAGTAACAAAAGGCCTCAATGCTTCTTAAAAGAAGATTGAGGCCTTTGAGGCTTTGTTAAACTTCTTAATGTGCTTTAGAAAGTAACCTTTTTTACTTTAGCTGAAAGCTCTATTCTGATCCTCTCAGTCGCTAAAGCTTCCGACTTCAAAAGTGGCTAGGACGGGACAAGCAGCTGAAAACCCTTTTAAAAGGCCCCCAGCTGGCAGGGTTTTATCTTTATGCCAAGCCTTTCACAGGCTGAAGAGACATCCATTTTTGGTATCTTGAGCCCTTTTGCTATCTCCCATGCAGAGGCGCATTGAAGCCTTCCATCCCTATTGAGTTTATCCCTGATTGCCTTAATAAGCTCCTCCGGGATATTATCCATAGGTTTAACCGCCTTATTCTCAGGCTCATAACCAAATATGCCCATCTGGCACCGGATAATACGGATATCAAGCATATCGATAGTAAAACCCACCTCGCCCGGCGTAGTCCCGCAAATATCTGCTATTTTAAAGGCGGCAGCGCAGGTGATCTTCCTATCCTTTGCCTTGCCTTCTACAGCCCTGGCTATAGCCGGGTCTATCTTTTTTTCTATGTGGTGTTTTTGTGAATAGTATCCTCTGTCATGACCAGTCATTTCTTAAGTAAACCCTTTTAAAACGAAATTTCACCTTGCAGCAGCGGCCTTTAGGGAATTAATATCAGGCGGGGTTAAATCCCATTTTTTTATGACAATGCCATCATTTATCAGTATTATCCTCGGTATCTCACCATCACCAAGCAGCCGCCAGTAGTCATCATCCTTTATCTGATATATCTCAAAGGCAGGTTCAAACTCAAATATAAAATCGTCGCGCTGTTCCTTATTGTTCATTACAAAGGCAATAACATCAGGCAGCCCTTTGTCTTCGGCAATTTTATTGAGGTTTTCCATCTCCTCCCTGCAATGGGGGCAATCGGTTGCCATCAAAATAACAATATGCTTTCCATGTGACAGATCCTTTTCCGGAAAATTCAACACAAACGGTTCAAACCCCTCTTTGGCAGGTGTTGTAAGGGAACTCGTTATGCGATCTATAACCGGGCCGACAATAAGAGGAAGTGAGAGGCCTGCAAAAAAGGCAATAGCCACCAGAAACTCCTTGGCAAAATGGGGCCATTTTTTAAAAGAGCGGTTCCATTTCCAGGAGATCATGAGAAAACAGAAGAGCACAATATCCTCAAGCATGGCCTCCTTTGGGGTCCTCTCTATCCATGATCCAAAACAGCCACAGTCATTCGTGGCGCCTGTGTGCCATGCCCACCCTGTTGCAGCAATAAATATCAGGAAAAGAATCCCGGCCAGGGGCGCTGCTATTTTAGGCTGAAAATTGACTGTGAGGGCCGCCCCAAGGCAGCATTCAATTGTGATAAGCGCCCATGCGCCCAGAATTATTAAAAGCGGATTGACTATTATCTGATAATCCCTTATCTGGCGGATAAAAAGGTCTATCCCGAATGCCTTTTGCAGACCTGATACAAGCAGCACAAGTCCTACAATGCATGACAGGATAACCGGTATCCATTTTTTCAATCTGTCAGTGATGGTTGCCCTATTACCGGTATTGATCTCTTCCGTTAGCACTCAAATACCCCCTCAGAACAGTATGTGGTTCTGGTTACAGAACCGTGACCGCTGCTGCAAAAATTGTGAGGATATTACCATATAATCCTTTCCTGTCCACTGAAAACTATCATATCTTTCCAGTCGCTCAGACATACAAGTGTCATATTCAGGCTGCTGGCCAGTTCGACAGCAAGGGAAGTGGGCCTTGAGGCGCTCAGGATAAAGAATATGCCTGCACGGTTTGTCTTCTGGATCATCTCAAAGCTTATCCTGGATGAAAGCACCACCATGAAGGCATCAGGGAGTCTTTTCCCCATAAGCGCCTTTCCAATTCCCTTGTCAAGGGCATTATGGCGGCCCACATCCTCGCCCTTTGAGATGACCTCAAGATTATTATCAAGGAGAACAATGGCATGAGAGCCGCGTGTAATATTATAAAGCTTCTGGGTCTCTTCGAGTCTCTCTCCCGCAATACGGATTTCATCCGGGGTAATCCTTTTATTTATCTCTCCCCGCCTTAAAATCTGGGAAATCTCGCCAATCAACCCCTTGCCACATATGCCGCAGCTTGTCTGGCTTACAAATCCCTTTCTTTCAAGCAGGGGGGCAACCTTTTTGAGCCTTTCAGGCGTAAGCGTTATCTCAACCACATTGGGGTCCATATCAGCGCAGAAACCTATGGAATTAAAATCTGTATGGTTATCCACAATCCCCTCTGCAAGGCAAAAGCCTGCTGCATGAAACACCTCATCACCAGGGGTGCGCATTACAACAGAGTAGGGGGTTTCTTCAATCCTCATAAGGAGCGGTTCTTCGCCAATAAGTTCATGCCGGTCTGCTACAGGCACGCCATTTTCAAACCTTGTTATTTCAAAGGAGCGGCTTACCTCTGTGCCGGATATGCGCTCTTCAAATATCTTCTCAGGATATTTCTCCATGTTCAGTTCAGACCTTCTTGCTTTTCAGAATCAAGAATAAGGATGCTGTCACCCTTATTGACAGTGCCGCCTTCAAGCACCTTTGCAAATATGCCCTCCCTGGGCATAATGCAGTCGCCTGCCTGGTAGTATATGGCGCATTTATTGTGGCACTCCTTCCCTATCTGGGTCACCTCAACAAGGGTTGAATCGCCAAGTTTGAGCCTGGTTCCCACGGGTATCTTTTTCCAGTCAACCCCCTCTGTGGCAAAATTCTCTGCAAAGTTTCCAAAGGTTACATTGAGGCCCCTGTCCCTTGCCTCTTTTATGCTCTCAGAGGATAAAAAGCTCACCTGTCTGTGCCATAATCCTGAATGGCCATCGCCATCAATCCCGTAATCCTTTTTTACCACCACCGAATCCACGGGGGTTTTTCTTGTCCCCTTTTTTTTGCTTGTTGCTATTGATACTATCTTCATAATCTATCCCTTATTAATGCAATAGGTGCCCCTATTTATCGTTTCATCACTTTACGATAATACCTTTGACTAACTCTTCTTATACAGAGGGGATATCTCCCTCAGGGAAACCACTGTATCCCTGAGCACCTTCATGAACCTTTCAACATCCTCTTCTGTGTTATCCATGCCGAATGTAATCACCATTGTGCCCTGTGCATCTGCAAAATCACGCCCGATCGCCAACAGCACATGTGATGCCCTTAATGAGCCTGCCGCACATGCTGACCTGGTAGATACGGCAATCCCCTCATCATCGAGCATAAGCACGACGCTCTCTCCCTCTATGTATTTAATGGAAAGGCTGATATGGTTGGGAAGGCTCATTTCCGGGTGCCCGTTCAGAATGTACTCATCAAGATAACCTGGCAGTTCATTTAAAAACTTCTCCTTTAGCCTTTTTGAGTGGGCCACCCTTTTTTCCATATCCCTCTTTGCTAGCTCAGCTGCCTTTCCCATGCCGACTATGCCTATCATGTTTTCTGTGCCTGCCCTTTTATTGTTCTCCTGCACACCCCCGTCAAACATAGGCCATATGGCTGTACCCCTTCTTATATATAGGCCCCCTACGCCGGCAGGGCCATAAAACGGGTTTGATGCGAAACTCAACAGATCAACACCCAGATCCTGCACATCAACAGGAATTACCCCTACAGAGTCAACAGCATCGCTGTGGAACAGCACCTTATGGCGCCTTGCTATCTCACTGATCTCCTTTATGGGCTGTATGGTCCCAATCTCATTATTTGAGTGCATAATGGATATGAGGATGGTGTCATCCTTTATTGCCTTCTCTACATCGGCGGGGTCAACCATGCCAAATTTATCCACAGGTACGGAGGTAACTGTAAAATCAAATAATTTAAGGCGGTTAATAGACCTTATAACAGAGCTGTGTTCTATGCTGGAGGTAATAATATGCTTCCCCTTATCTGCCTTTGCAAAGGCAACACCCTTTATTGCATGGTTATTTGATTCTGTCCCCCCTGATGTAAAGACTATCTCCTTTGAAACCGGGCAGTTAATAAGGGCAGAAACAGAATCCCTTGCCGCCTCAAGAGCAGTTGCAGCAGCATCACCCAGACTGTGCTGGCTGGAAGGGTTGCCAAAATTGTTTTTTATGACATCAATCATGGCCTCCTGCACCTCAGGCAGGATGGGGTTAGCTGATATATGGTCAAGGTTTATCATCTTTAAATCACCTTTTTTAACTGAGCCTATTTTAGCTGAACAAGGGCATTATTACATGCCTTGCAGAATGCCTCGCCCTCACTCACCTCTGTATCACAATATGGGCAGTAACAGGTATCCTTTTCCACATGTTCATGTTGATTCTTCTCTCTCTTTTCGGGCCTTATCTTTCCTGCCTTACGCTCTTCATAATCCTTGATTGCAAGCAAAAGGGCATCTGCACCGAGATTTGAACAGTGGAGTTTGTTTTTGGGCAGCCCTTCAAGTGCATCTGCGACATCCTTGTTTGTAATCCTTTTTGCCTCCTCTATTGTCTTGCCCTTGGCCATCTCAGTAAGCATGCTTGAAACGGCTATTGCAGCGCCGCAGCCAAAGGTCTGGAATTTGATATCCGCTATTCGTTCATCCTCAATCTTGAGATATATGGTCATCATGTCGCCGCAAAGCGGGTTCCCGACCTCGCCGATTGCATCAGCGTTTTCTATTGTCCCGACATTTCTTGGCTTCTTGAAATGATCCATAACCGTCTTTGAATACATGATTTTTGCCTCCTTTTTAACCCATTCTCAGGCCTGTTATTTTTTTAATCATCTCATGGATGCTAATGATAATGATTTAACCAGTTTAAATATCCATATTTAATCAGTAAAGTAAAGGAAGTAGATAACCTGAAGGGGGTCTGTGTCAAGAATTTTTTTATTAAATCCTGTTGTTTAAGATATCATCCCTTGTGATCCACCCCATGTGCAGGGCGGTTGCAACAAGAACCCCGTCTGCCCCTGCTAACTTTAACTGATCAAGATGCACAGGCGATTTTACCCCGCCCCCTGAAATAAGTGTATGAGAAGAGAACTCCCTTCGCGCCTCGCTTATCAAAAATGCATCAGGCCCCTCCCCTGAGCCAACAAGATCAAGGGTAAGGAAAATAAAACTTTTTATTCCCCTTTCTGCCAGTTTCTCTATTGCCCTGACAGGTGCAATCCCCATAAGCCCATATGCCTTTGAAAGCACCATGCCTTTTTTTATATCTATGCTTAAAACAATGTCATAAGGGTCAATCTGCCCAGTAATTTCCGATAGTTGATCAATATCAGAGATTGTCTCGGTGCCAACTATTATCTTGTCTGCCCCTGCCCTTTTCACATCCAAGGCAGAGCGCAAATCTGAAACTCCTGCATCAATCATAAGAGATATGCCATGTGACTTAATATGGGGAAAGAGCCCACTATTAGTCCCCTTTTTAAGGATGGCATTGAGGTCAGCAATATAGAGCTGATTACTCCCCGTGGCGGTGGTGAGCGCCCTTGCTATCTCAACAGGATCGCTTCCTTCAGCAAGGATGCTTTTAACCGGCCTGTATTTTTCGCGCTCCCCCCTCATAGCGTGGACAACCTTGCCATCAAGGAGATCAATTACCGGTATTATCAACACCTTCTGCCTCAAGCGTTTCTTGCAGTTCAAGGGTCATTTCATCATCTGGGGCAATCTTAATGAGTTTTTCAAGCTGTTTAAACGCCTTATCCTTTTTGCCGGTTTCAAGGTACAGCTTTCCAAGAAAATAGTTAACATCAATATCATTGGGAGAGAGTTTTAGGGCCTTTAACAGGGCCTTTTCTGCCCCGGCAGGGTTACCCATTTTTTCATATGTCAAGGCCAGGCCAAAATGGTTATCAGACCTTTCAGGTTCCACCTCTATTGCCTTTTTAAATGTCCTTACAGCATCATCATATTTTCCCATCTCACCATAGGCCATGCCAAGGTTGAAGAATATGCCTGATCCGTAATACCCGAGCCTGATTGCCTCTTCATAGTATTTCACCTCATTTTCATGGTCATTAAGCTGGCCATAG
The DNA here is from genome assembly GCA_964460435.1 of uncultured Desulfatiglans sp. GTDB lineage: Bacteria > Desulfobacterota > DSM-4660 > Desulfatiglandales > HGW-15 > JAAZBV01. The sequence goes on along the minus strand of CAYWRH010000146.1, from coordinate 2,237 downwards.
CTGTATCCAAGGTGGTACATGGCTAGCCCGTTTTCAGGGTTTTCCTTGATAAAGAATTCATGGAGCACAATACTCTTTTCATAATTATTGTCTATTAGTGCCTTGTCAGCCTTTTCATCACAGGGGATATTCGGTTGAGATGATATGTTTCTCTTCATGGCGGTACAAGCAGCAAACAGCTGCATAGCCAAAATCAGGGATATAAATGGTATGAATAAAAAAATTTTTTTCACAAGTATCTCTCCTGTAACAGGTTGATTAACCAGACCTGAAAATATCTTTTTAAAATTTATCGGCTGATACTATGCCAGTGAATGCACAAACACAATAAATTTTGCAGGATTCTGGGTGTTAAGTGTCCATCCATAAGCTATAGTTTTTTATGAAAGCGGTCATCCATAAGTGCTCAGCTTTTGTAAAAAAGTATATAAAAAATACAGATATTGATACCTTCCCATACTTATCGGATCAAACATCCTTATTGCCTTTATCCATTCTATGTGTTAATTATCCAAAATTACAGGGATATTAGGATTTTAAGGTTATACCCTGATTTATAAGTTTGGCATAAGGAGAGTTTTTAAAATGGAAATTACGATACAAAAGGCGGCGCCCGACAAACTAAAAAAGAAACCGGCAGATCAATCAAACCTGGGTTTTGGCAATATCTTTACAGACCATATGTTCATTGTAGATTATAAGACCGGAAAGGGTTGGTACAATCCCCGCATTGTACCATATGGAAATTTCAGTGTTGATCCTGCTGCCATGGCAATACATTACGGTCAGGAGATATTTGAGGGGCTCAAGGCATACAAGGCAGACGATGGAAGCATCTATCTTTTCAGACCGGAGGAGAATATAAAAAGATTTAACCGGTCAGCAACCCGGATATGCATGCCAGAACTGGACAGCGCCCTCTTCATGGATGCCCTTAAAAAGCTCATACTCCTTGAACAGGACTGGATACCTAAAAATCAGGGGACCTCCCTTTATATCAGGCCCGCCATGTTTGCATCTGAACCGCACATTGGTGTAAGGCCTGCTAAGGAATATATTGCCTTTATTATACTCTCCCCTGTGGGGGCCTATTATAAAGAGGGGTTAAGCCCCATAAAGATCTATGTTGAGGACAAGTATGTGCGGGCATCAATCGGCGGGACAGGTGAGGCCAAGACAGCGGGCAACTATGCTGCAAGCCTGCTTGCCGCTGAAGAGGCAAAGGCAAAGGGGTTTACACAGGTGCTTTGGCTCGACGCATCAAACAGGAAGTACATTGAAGAGGTCGGCACAATGAACATGTTCTTTGTTATTGATAACGAGGTCATAACCGCGCCCCTTGCCGGCAGCGTGCTTCATGGAATAACAAGGGACTCGGCTATTCAGCTTGTTAAACGCTGGGGTATGAAGGTAGCGGAAAAGGCCATTTCTATAGACGATGTAATCTCCGCCGCAAGAAATGGAAGGCTCACCGAGGCATTCGGCACCGGCACAGCCGCTGTTATATCACCAGTGGGCCAGATCACCTACAAGGGAGAAGACCATATAGTTGCAGGCGGCAAAATGGGCGACCTGTCACAGAAACTATATAATGAAATAGTAGCTATCCAGTATGGCAAAAAGGAAGATCCCTTTGGCTGGAGGGTGAAGGTTAATTAGACCAAGGCATAGGAAATATCGTGCGGACGAAACACAATAAAGTTTTCGTCAGGAGTCGAAAATCAGTACATAAAAACAGGTTTAAGCGGTTCACCCTGTTAAATGCGCCGGATTTAACAGGGTAAATACTAACGGCTGTCAGGTATTATTAAGAATTGGTTGCAGTCTCTAATACACCTTTTGCCCATTGATTAATGCTTTTACCATCTGACTCGGCAGCGGCAGCTATAGCTGCATGAACTTCCACAGGTATTCGTAACATCAAATTGCCAGAATTGGGTTTATTCGGTTTTTGCTTGAGCTTTTTACATGCTTCAAGATAATTATCTACAGCCTCTTTGAATGCGGTTTCAAGCTCTTTTACTGATTCCCCATGAAATCCAACAACATCTTGTATGCCAATAATATGGCCAACAAAAATATGATCTTCCGGATCGAATTCAACCCTGGCGAAGTAGCCTTTGTGATTCATTGCCTTCATAATAAAAATTTATAAGAAAATCGCCATGAATGCAAACATAATTTCAGAAAACCTTACCTCTGGGAAGTGAAAGAGACACCTTGGGTTGCGGAATTGG
>CAYWRH010000145.1:0-11417 GCA_964460435.1 uncultured Desulfatiglans sp. | reverse complement strand
TGTGGTCGATATTGCATGGTATAACCCCGAAATCAAAGGATATGAATACCCTGTCAGCTATCCTGCTCAGGAGCCTGTTTGTAACCCCCGGATAGGAATTTTGTTCGTGTATCGCAACAGGTATCCCCATTAATCTGCCCGCAAGGCACAAAGGCCCTGATGAGTACCCTCCCCCCCCCAGTATTATATCAGGAGTTACTCTCCTTATAATGCCCATGGACTGAAAAAGGCTTCCGGGCAGTTTAAACAATGCGATCAATGTTTCCAGTATCCCCTTTCCCTTGATGCCTTTGACATTGAGGCATTCCTGCCTGAAACCCGCCTTATCAAGTATTCGCGTCTCAAGCTCCTTTCCAGCCGTGACAAAGAGTATATCTGTCCCGGGGTTTCTGTTCCGGAACTCATTGCCGACTGCTATCCCGGGAAAAAGATGCCCGCCGGTGCCCCCGCCGGCTATTATCACTTTAAGCCTTTTCTCTCCTGTTTCTATTTTTTTACTCCCTGTTTATTTCCTTATGCCTAACACCTTAAACCGCAGACCTTACACCTTTATTACTTCCTTGCCGATATGCTCATCAAGATGCCCATGCCTGCCATATTTACAAGAAGGGATGAGCCTCCATAACTTAAAAACGGCAGGGTCAGCCCCTTGGTCGGAAGCAGTCCCATTACAACCCCCATGTTTATTATTACCTGAAGCCCAATCAGTATGGTAATACCCAGGGCAAGATAGCTGCTGTACAGGTCAGGGGCATCAAGCGCTATCTTGAGGCCCCTTATTATCAGTATTAAAAAAAGCATTATGATAAAGGCAATGCCCACCAGTCCAAGCTCCTCCGCCAGTATGCTGAGTATGAAGTCTGTATGAGACTCGGGCAGATAAAGCAGCTTCTGTTTGCTGTTTCCAAGGCCTACACCCAGTAACCCTCCTGAACCAAAGGCCAGAAAGGAGTGAATTATCTGGAACCCGAAACCCTGAGGGTCTTCCCAGGGTTTAAGGTAGGCCATGAGACGGTGTATCCTGTAAAGTTCGTGTGTAACAAGATAATAGACAAGCGGGGCAGAGAGAATAACAATAGAAACAAGATGAAAGATATTCATGCCCGCAACAAACATCAGTATAATCATCCAGGCGCCTATGATTACAGTCGTTCCGAGGTCAGGCTGTTTCAGGATCAGGGCCATAAAAGCGCCGGCAACCAAAAGATGAGGGAAAAGCCCCTTGAAAAAGCTTGACATGTAATCAGCCTTTTTTGACATGGAATAGGCCATATACACAGCAAGGGATATTTTAACCAGTTCTGATGGCTGAAGCACAAGAGGGCCAAGCTTGATCCACCTCTGCGCTCCGCCAACCTTTTTGCCGATCCCGGGGATAAAGACCATTATGAGCATTATAAAACTTATAAAAAGGAGCGGATATACAAGGCCTTTATATTTCTCAACAGGAATATTCTTGATTATGAATAGGAGAAAAAACCCGAGGAGCACAAAAAAGCCCTGTTTTGCCAGATAGAAATTACTGTCCTGATACCTGTGCGCAGCAAGGAATGAGCTTGAGCTGTAAATGGCCACAAGCCCGAGCCCCAGAAGCACTATCGTGGGGATAAGGATAAAGAAATCATATCCTCCTGCTGTATTTTTTCTTTCACTCATTTTTTAGGCCTTCCACCTTTTCCCTGAATACCATGCCCCTGTGGCTGTAGTCGGTAAACATATCAAAACTTGAACATGCAGGGGCAAGAAGCACCACATCATCCTTTACTGCTGCTCCAAATGCCTTTTTCACGGCATCTCCCATGTCCAGCGCATACTCATAGGGGATTTTATCTTTAAAGGCATCACCCAGCATGAAACGCGCCTCACCCATAAAGATGCCCCTTTTAACACAACAGCTTGATGCCTTTACAAGGGGCTCATATGCCCCGCCCTTGTGAACCCCTCCTGCAATCAGGATTATGGGTCTATTAAACACCTCAATGGATTTTACCGCAGCATCAACGTTCGTGGCCTTTGAATCATCATAGAAATCCACGCCTGAAATATTTGCCACATGCTCTATCCTGTGATGAAGCCCTTTAAAATCCAGTATGGTTTTCTGTATGGTCTCATCATCAATGCCCGCACAGAGCGCAACAAGAATAACCCCCATCAGGTTGCCAAGGTTATGCACACCGGGGAGCTTATACCCATCAAGAGTGAAAACGGATTGGGCCTTTCCGGGAATAGAGGCCACAAGCCTTTTTCCTTCTATATATGCACTGGTTCTATCAGATCTCTTAATCCCATACCTGAGAACTGTAACATCGTTATCAGGTGTATAGTCATGAAGCAGCGGATCATCGTCATTAAATATGGCATACTGCCCCTTACCCTGATTTTTTGTGATGCTGAATTTTGACCTTGCATAGGCATCAAAACTCTCATACCTGTCAAGGTGGTCAGGGGTTATGTTCAATATCAGCGAGACAAAGGGGTTGAAGGTTAGAGCAGTATCAAGCTGAAAGCTGCTCACCTCTACAAGGACAAAGTCCGATTTTACCCCCTCTGAAACATAATCCATAAGGGGTGTCCCAATGTTGCCTCCTGCAAAGAGAGACCGGCCTGACCTCCTGATAATCTCTTCAATAAAACTCACGGCTGTTGTCTTTCCGTTTGTCCCGGTTACAGCGAGAACAGGTGAATCAATAAGCCTTGAGGCCATCTCGAGCTCACCTGAAATGGGTATGCCCTTTTTTCTTGCCTCAGCAAGAGGCTTAATATTAAGGGGCACTCCCGGGCTTACAATAATCATGTCCGAATTCAAAAAGGTTGCTACTTTATGTCCTCCGGCCTCAAGTTTTATGCCTGATTCTCTCACCTCTTTCAGAATGCCAGCATCAAGGGCGCTTTCAGGCTTTATGTCCCCTATGGTGACATCCGCGCCCCTCTTTATAAGACACCTGGCTGTGGAAAGACCCGATTTCCCCAAACCCACAACCACTATTTTTTTACCCTTGAAATCCATGCTATCTCAGTTTTAATGTACTCATTGATAAAAGAGTAAGTATTATTGCAATTATCCAGAAACGCACTGTCACCTTTGTCTCGGGCCACCCCTTGAGCTCAAAATGGTGATGGATCGGGGCCATCCTGAATATCCTGTGCCCGCCTGATATCTTGAAATAACCCACCTGAAATATAACAGAGAGTGTTTCAACTACAAAAAGCCCTCCAACGATTAAAAGGGTGATCTCCTGCTTTGTAATAACCGCCACTGTCCCAAGGATTGCGCCAAGCGGAAGAGAGCCCACATCGCCCATGAAGACCTCCGCCGGGTGTGAATTAAACCATAGGAATCCGAGTCCTGCGCCAACTACTGCCCCGCACAGCACCGCCAGTTCACCGCTTCCTGGAACATAGGGGATAAGGAGATAGGATGAGAACTTTATATTTCCTGTGAGGTATGAAAAGACAAGATAACTCATAAAGGCTATTATTATGGGGCCTATTGCCAGGCCATCAAGCCCGTCAGTCAGGTTAACAGCATTTGAAAAACCCACAATTATAAATATTGCAAAAGGGATGTACCATGCACCAAGGTCAGGTGTGATATTTTTAAAAAAGGGTATATTAATCTGGGTGTCAAACCCCGGGTAATAATAGAGTGATGCCGCCACAGGAAGAGCTATAAGGCATTGCAGGAGCAGCTTACCCCTGACACTCAGGCCTTCGCTGCTTTTTCTTGCCACCTTTAAGGCATCATCCCTTAATCCTATAAGGCCAAATGAGAAAGCAACATAGAGGGTAAGCCATATATATAAATTGCCTAATTCGCCCCATAAGAGGACAGAGACTATGATTACTGAGATAATTATGCATCCGCCCATAGTGGGGGTTCCGGCCTTTCCAAGATGGGTTTTGGGGCCATCATCACGGATATACTGTTTGAGCTGCAATGAACCCAGTTTCCTGATTGCCCATTTTCCAAAAACAATAAAAAAAATAATCGCTGTGAGTGTGGCAAGTATGGTCCTGAATGAATGATATCTGAAGAGATTCACCCAGGTAAAATCAATGTTTAATAATTGTAATATTCTATGCAGCATTTTTTCTTCTTTTCCGCCGGTGGCCCTCAGATCCAAGGGCTGATGTTACTGTATCCAGAAGATGGTCCACCCTAAAGGGTTTTGTTAACTGCGCAAACACCGGCATGGACTCCCTATTTATACTGGCATGATCCACCGGTTCTCCGCTTATTAAAATAACCTTTTCCCTTCGACCCCTTTTCTTCATCACCTTTATAAGCTCCAGGCCATTTAGCTTGGGCATATTTATGTCTGTTATCAAAAGATCAAAATGCCTTTTTCCTAACTGGCACAATGAATCCATGCCGTTTACTGCAAGGGTAACATTATAACCCTCCTGGATCAGGGCATCTGATAAAAGCGCCCTTATCCCGGCCTCATCATCTACAACCATTATCTCCTTTGGCCTTTTCATCATAATCTACCCCTTCCTGCCTGATATCCTTTAAACCCTGAACCACCTTTTCAAGCCCCATCATGCGCGACCCCTTCAAGAGTATGAGATCGCCCCTGTTCACCACATCATTGATCCCGGTAATCATGTCATGGTGAGATTTAACTTCAATGGCCCGCTCCTTCGGAAGCCCAGCCTCCAAGGCACCCTGAAGCATGTATCGGGCATGCTCGCCAAAAGCAAACAGAAACCGGGCGCCTGTTCCAGCAACCAGTCTTCCGGCCTCTATATGAGCCTCAATAGCCTCACCCCCCAGCTCAAGCATCTCTCCCAGACCCACTATCATATGCCTTGTGCAATTAGCCCTCTCCTTTGCTACAAGAAGGGCAGCCTTAAGGGAAGATGGATTCGAGTTGTAGGTATCATCCAGCAGCAGGATATCATCAGGAAGAATAACGCTGACAAGCCTGCCTTTTATGCCTTTGAATTTTATTAGCCCCCGGGTTATATCTTCAATATTCTCATTTAAACATATTGCAGCAGCAGCGGCTGCCAGGGAATTTATAAGGTTGTGCATGCCTGGTACGGCAAGCGTTACAGGTATGGAATCATTCCTGTATTTAAGGCTGTATGAAATGCCGCCCTTGCCGGAACCATTAATGTCTTCTGCCCTTACATCATTTTTTGCTCCTAGCCCGAATGTAAAAAATTCCCTTTTGAAACGGGTTGCCTCTTCCATCAGAACCTGGTCATCACCAAACAGAACGACCTTTGCCTCTGGCCGCATCTCCTCGATCATCTCGGTTTTTGCGCGTGCAACCCCCTTTATATCTCCCACTCCCTCAAGATGCACTGGCCCCACATTGGTAATAATACCGACATCAGGGTCTGATATCTGTGTCAGCCTCCTGATTTCATTAAAATGGTTCATGCCCATCTCTACCACTGCCCTTTTATGACTATCTGAAAGCCCCAAAAAGGTAAGGGGCAGCCCTACGAGATTGTTAAAATTCCCCTGGTTCCTGAGTGTCTTGCTTTTCTCTTCAAGTATGCATGCGGTCATCTCCTTTGTTGTTGTCTTGCCCATGCTCCCTGTAATTGAAACCACCTTTACATCATGACTTTGCCTTATAAATCCGGCAAAATCCCCAAGGGCTGTAAGCGTATCCCTTACCCTGATAACGCTTGCCTTTAAATCCTTTGGAACCTTTTTCTCATCATCAACAACAACGCACACAGCGCCATTTTTGACTGCATCATTAAGAAACTTGTGCCCGTCAAAATTATCACCCGCCAGCGCTATAAAAAGTTCGCCCTTTTTGATCTCCCTGGTATCGGTGCTTACCCCTGTAATAACAGTATCAGAACTTCCTGAAATGAGTTCACCATTTACAGGGGGTATGAATTCTTTCAGTCTTATCTCTTTCCAGATTGCAGTCATAGGGCATCCACCGCCTTCAGGGCCTCTTCCCTGTCATCAAAATGCCTTTTTGTCTGCCCTGTTATCTGGTAATCCTCATGCCCCTTTCCGGCTATTATGATAATATCATCTGTATCTGCAATGGATACGGCCCTTCTGATGGCTAAACCGCGATCCGCCTCGATCAGGTAGGTATTGTTTTCAGGATGAGGCTTATTTGCCCTCTTCATGCCTGAGTCAACCACCCCTTTTTCTATCTGGCCTATAATGAATTCAGGGTCTTCGCTCCTTGGATTATCAGAGGTGATAATAACAAGATCGCTGTTTCTGCCTGCAATAAGGCCCATGTCATATCTTTTGCCCCTGTCCCTGTCGCCCCCGCAGCCGAATACTGTGATCAGTCTTTTCTTAACAAAAGGACGAAGGTTGTTCAGCGCCTTTGACAGGGCATCTGGTTTATGGGAGTAGTCAACAATAATAGAAAGACCCGCCCTGTTTGGCACCCTTTCGAGTCTGCCAGGCACCCTCTTGAGATTTGCTATGCCTTCCTTTATGTTATCGAGAGTCACGCCAGATGCAAGCGCTGCACCGGAAGCAGCAAGTATATTATAGATATTCACTTCACCTATAAGGGGTGATTTTATTGCAGTATTGCCGTATGGGGTTATGAGTTCCGCGCTTAACCCGGTCATATCAGCCTTAATATTTTCCGCCCTTATATCCCGGTCACGATTCAGGCCGTATGTAATAATAGAGGCCTTTGTAAGTCCAATTAATTCCTTTCCGCGCGGATCATCCATGTTTATAACAGCGCAGCCTTTTCTGCCATTCACCATAACAGGCAGGTTTTTAAACAGCTCGCTCTTTGCCTCAAAATAGCTCTCCAGGGAATCGTGGTAATCAAGATGATCCCTTGACAGGTTTGTAAATACTGCAACCCTGAATGGGAGATCGATTGTCCTTTTCTGATGAATAGCATGGGAAGAGGCCTCCAGGACAATATTGGTCACACCCTCATCTGCCATCTCCCTTGCAATACACATAAGGTCAAGGGACTCAGGCGTGGTTACTGATGAAGGGGTTACCCTGCCCATGAATCTGGTATTTACGGTTCCGATTACCCCTGTTTTTTTGCCTGCTGCTGAAAGCATTGATTCAATCATGTATGTTACTGTCGTTTTCCCGCTGGTACCTGTAACGCCTGTAACATCCATATCCCTGAATGGGTAGCCGTAGAACCGTTCGGCCAGCCTTGACAATTCCCTCCTTGTATCAGAGACCTTTACCACAGTGATTAGGGGAGAAAGTATAACATCATTTTCAACAAGCACAGCCTTTGCGCCATTGTCTATGGCTGTTTGTATGAACATATGACCGTCAAGGGCATTACCCTTTATAGCTACAAAAAGCCCCCCCGGTTTTACCCTTCTTGAATCATAGTATAGACCTGTAATATCAGGGTCAGGATCCCCGGCCAGCTTGTATCCCTTAACAGCCTTAAGTAAATACGACAGTCTCATTGCCTTTTATTAACCCCTGATATTAACGATACAATCCAAAAAATATTCATCTTCACAACATCATAAACTCATTTTATGCAGGAGGCCTGAAACTGACCTTTACGGTGGTGACATTATCAATAGAGACCCCCGGTTCAGGTTCCTGTTCATAGGCCCTTCCGCTTCCTTCAAAGGTAATATTTATCCCCAGCTCACTTATATTTTTTAACACCTCCCGCATGGTAAGCCCCCTGAAATCAGGAAGAAGTTCTACATCTCTGTTATCACCTGTATTCGCAACTATAACATCTGTAACCGGGGCCTTCTTTTTTTCCTGGGGGTATTTTTTTACCTCTGTAACATTCTCATTTTCTGCCAGTATCAGCTGCGGCTGCACCCTGAGATTAGAAAGCGCCCACTGTCCGACTTCCTTAAAAACAGGCGCAGCGACTACTCCCCCATAATGACCGCCTCTGGGTTCATCAATCATTGCAAGGATAACAAGTTTTGGCCTGTTAGCCGGCACAAAACCGGTAAACATGGCAACATAATTACTTTTTGAATATCTTCCGGTTTCAGGATCAACCTTCTGGGCGGTACTGGTTTTTCCCGCAACCCGATATCCATCAATTGCAGCATGCCTTGCCGTCCCTCTCTCTGTTGCCACATCCTCTAGCACCCTTGCTACTGTCTTTGCGGTTTCAGGGGAGAGCACTCTTCTTACAAACTGGGGTTGAAACTCTTTAATAATCTTTCCTGATTCATCTGTTACAGCCTTGACGAGATAGGGTTTCATTAACCTCCCGCCGTTTGCTATGGCAGCCATTGCTGTCGCAAGCTGAATGGATGATGCGGTCATGCCATGCCCGAAATAGGCGTTGGCCCGTTCAACCGGCCCAAGCCCTTCCGGATTTTTTATAAGACCGTCACGTTCCCCTATCAGGTCAACCCCTGTCTTCTGGCCAAAGCCGAATTTACACATGTACTCATAAAAATTTTCATACCCCAGTTCATTGCCGATCTTGTAGGCCCCGATATTGCTTGAGACAACAACAATATCAGCAGCAGTCATAATTCCGTGTTTCTTTGTGTCATTTATTACCCTGTTCGCTATCCTGTACTGGCCATTTTCACAGTTGAACTTTGTGTTGGGTGTTACAACATGTGCATCAATGGCTGCTGCAAGCAAAAATGCCTTTATTATTGAGCCGGGCTCAAAGCTGTCAGCAATAATACGGTTACGCCAGGCGTCTGGACTATAGTTCTGAAATATATTGGGATTAAATGCCGGCGCTATTGTTTCAGTAGCAGGATTAAACCCCTGGGCTGTCGCCATAGCCAGTATCTCCCCTGTTTCAGGATTCATTACCAGACATTGTCCGTTTTTTGCCTTTGCCTTTATAACCGCCTTTTCCAGCGCCTGTTCGGCCTTGTATTGAATATCCTTGTCAATTGTCAGTATAAGGTTGTGGGTATCCCTCTTTTCTTCAGCAGGTTTGCTGATATAAAAAGGGCGCCCAACAGCATCCTTCATCTGCACCAGCACCTGGGCCTCTCCCCTTAAAAGATCGTCATATCTTTTTTCAAGCCCCTCCAGCCCCTGATTTTCATCGCCAACAATACCGAGCAGCTGCCCAGCTATCTCTTTAGCGGGGAAGAACCTTTTCGTCTCTTTTGTAAACCCGATGCCCTGAAGCTTCAACTGGCTGATATTTTCTATTTTATCCGAGGATATCTTCCTTTTTATATATACAAAACTCTTATCCTTCTTAAGTAATTTCAAGATCTTCCCTGCCGGCATATCCAGATGAAGCGCAAGCTGGCTTGCTGTGCCGACCTTGTCCTCTATTCGCCTTGGTTCAGCATAAACCGATCCTACCTCAAGGCTTACGGCCAGTTCATGGCCTTCACGATCCAGGATCGATCCCCGCTTTGGGGGGAGGGGCACTATCTTGCGATACCCGTCCCTTGCCATCTTTTGCAGTCTGTCTTTTTCAATAACCTGAAGCTGTACAGCCCTGGAGAGCACCGTCGACAGGGCAAACAGGAAGAAGACAGCTACAATATAAATACGGAATCTGATCCACTTTTTTTCATTTACCTTCATGGCAAAAAAACAATCTGTTCAGGAGCGGCATCTTTCAGCCCTAAAGAACGCGCGGCCGCTTCCAGGTTCTGTGGTGATTTCAAAGTGGCCAATTCAACCTTTAATTTTTTATTCAACTCCAGAAGCGCTCTTTCATCCTTCTGCAGACGACTCAGATCAAAGCCGATTTGCGTGCCTTCATAATTTGACCAGACATAGCCGATTCCGCTGCTCATAAAGAGGACAAGCAGAAAGGCTATCAATATGATTTGCCGGCTGGTAAGATAGAACCTGTTTCTTTTTACCCTGGAGTTGTTTATCTTTATCCCTGTACGGGAATTTCTCTTGAAATTAGCCTCGGATGTTTTTAAGGGGCGTACCATTTTCAGATCCTTTCAGCGCCTCTAAGCCTGGCGCTCCTGGCCCGGGGATTTGCCGCTATTTCGTCATCTTTTGGCAGGATCCCCTTTTTGTTGAGTCTAATCAACCTCTGTTTTTTATTGCAGACGCAAACCGGAAGATCGGGCGGGCATGTACATGCGCTCTCCCAATCTGCCATTGCCCTCTTAACAAGCCTGTCTTCAAGTGAGTGATAAGTCAGAAAAAGGATCCTGCCCCCTTTGTTTAAAAGTCCAGGCGCCTTCTCCAGAATAACACTCAGGTTTTCCATCTCGTTATTCGTCAGTATCCTTAAGGCCTGAAATGCCCTTGTTGCCGGGTCCTTTTTCCTGTTCCTCTGCATGGCAGGAAAATGGGAACGGACAATCTCAGCAAAACGGCCTGATGTTACTATCGGGGCCTTGCTGCGCTCCCTTACAATGGTTCTTGCTATTGCACGGGAGAGATGCTCTTCCCCATATCTTTTTAAAACCGATTCTATCTCCTGGGCGGAAAGCTCATTTATAAGCTCCATTGCATTCTTTCCGCTTTCAGTATCCATCCTCATATCCAGAGGTTCATCCCTGTTGAAGCTGAAACCCCTGCCTGACTGATCAAGCTGATATGATGACATGCCCAGATCAAGAAGAATCCCGTCAACGCCTTTAATGCCCGCTTGCTCAAGGGCTATATCCATATCAGCAAAATTAAACTTTAATATGCTGTATCTATCTTTAAAACCGCCGGAATTAAGCCTTTTCCGGGTGATCTCTATTGCTTCAGGGTCCCTGTCAAGGCAGATGAGCCTGCCATTATTATCAAGCCCCTTTAATATCGCCTCGCTGTGCCCTCCGGTGCCTGTTGTGCCGTCAACATAAACACCATCTTTCCTGGTTATTAGAAGTTTTACAACCTCTGTAACCATTACCGGCCTGTGGGGATATTCCATAACTATCAAATACCAAGGTCCGCAAAGACCTGGCCTGACGCCCGGAAATCCTCCCTGGCGCGATTAAACGCTTCATCCCAGCGGCTCTTGTCCCATATTTCAAAATATGTAATCCCCCCAACCAGCATGACATCCTTTTGCAGCCCGGCTACTTCACGCAGTTCAGGCGGTAAGGTAATTCTTCCCTGTTTAATCGGGCATTCCTTGGCGCCACTGATAAAAAAAAGTCTCAAGCTCCTTAATTGTTCATTCATTAAAGACATTTTTGCTATTCGGTCTTGTATACCGTGCCACCCATCTTTAGTGAAAGCCCAGAGACAATCAAGGTGATTTGTAACCACAAGACACGGATTTTCCTTCAAAGATGGTATATCTTTAAATCGTGCCGGTATGGCTAATCTCCCCTTTTCATCAAGGGTATGGTTGAATCGTCCGTTAAACATGGGTAATTTGGAATTTCTCCCACTATTATGCAATTTTGAACCATTATATGCCACTATGTTCCACTGTCAAGGGAAAAATATATATTTTTCCACTAAAACAGTATGTTGTGACCGTGTGAGAGCTGAAATCACAACCTGTGGAAATCTATTTTTTTTAATATTTGATATCCTGTGATTGAAA
>CAYWRH010000144.1:0-11522 GCA_964460435.1 uncultured Desulfatiglans sp. | reverse complement strand
ATGGGAGCCAGAATGTATTTTTTAATTCACGTTTGAAGTATTTGCCGTAAAAAAATGCCGGGAAATAAAGATTGCTGTGATCTTGACCGTCGAGAAAACAGACCCTTGAATGGATTCGATGAAAAAAAATTGAGAGACGGAATTTGTTGTAAAACATCTTCTGCCGTCTTATGCTTCCAAACATTATTATATCAAATTCATTTTCCTTTACCCTGTCAAAGATATTTTGCCGATCTATATGAATATCAGGCATGAGCTTCCATATTGTAAAACCGCATCCATACATCTCTTCATTCGGCTTCTTAAAATTTTCATATATCTCTTCCTTTTTAGGATAGTCGATCACATTTGCATCATATATTTCTCTAAGTCCAATAAGCACCTGATCCTGAAGATAATCTTCTCCTGGCGATGTGAAGAACAATATTTTCATATGTTTTATAGCTGCTCCTTTTTAAGCTTGTTTTATTGATGAGGCGTTATCATGGTCAGGCTAACGGCTTATCAATTAATAAAAATAGTATATTATCTTTTTTAAAAAACAAAGCATATTCTCTCTTTCCCTGTTTGACGAAGGACCCCAATTCTGGTAATTCATCAATATTAATCTATAATTGAGTCGCATGTGGTGATCTTCAATGGCTGACTATTTGCGGGCTTTAAATGAAATAGATATGTTGGAGAGAATATTATGGCTAAAAGACCATGGCATTCAAGAATCAGACGTTTTCTGTCCAAATCTTTAAATGCCTTTTTATGCAGGATCATAAGTACAAAAATAGAATATGATAAGATAGATGCAAAGGAGATAAACAGGATTTTAATAATCAGGCTCAACCATCGTATTGGCAATGTCCTTTTTTTGACTCCTCTGATCAGGGCCCTGGAAAAAAAGTTGCCCCATGCGCAGGTGGATCTTCTGTTGGGGGCTGATTTTAGTGAACTGATCGGGCCAATGGTTAATGTTAATAAGATCTATCATGCCAATTCCCGAATGATAAAAAATCCGTTCAGGTTGTTTGCCTTAATAAAAGAACTGAATAAAAATGGTTATGATCTTTCTATTTCCCCTGCAACAACATCTGGTAGCAGCAATATAGCTCAGGCATCTGTAAAGGCAAGATACAAATTAGGTTTCAGAGTAGAAAATATTATTAATTTCGCAAATGTTGTTGTTGATTTTCCGGCAACAAGACATGTTGCGCTATTCCCTTTGGCCCTGATGGACGCCTTTGCCGGTGAAAGATTAACCTATGAGCCATACCTTGATATTTCATTGTCTGATGATGAGAAGGCAAAAGGAAAAGAGATATTAGCGCAGCTTATTGGTCAGGATATTGTAAATGACAGGATAGTAATCGGGATTTTTCGTGATGCCCGATATGAAAAAAAAATAGCCGATACCTTTTGGCTGGAATATATCAGTAAGTTGTTAGAAACAGGGCATGGCTATATATTTGTTGATATAATAGCCCCCGGTGGTAAGGCTTTAGGTGATGATATTTTATCTGTTTCATTTGAAAAATTAAGAGAACTTGCATCCTTTATGGCTGCCCTGGATTATTTTATCTGCGCAGACACAGGCCCTATGCATCTGGCGTCTGCAGCAAAGACAAATATTATTGCCCTGTTTAATAAAACATCCCCTGAAGCCTATGGGCCGCTGGGCAAAAATGACAGGGTAATTGATATAAGCAATAAAAATCTGGATGATGTTTTGGCAGAAACAATATCTGTTTTACATTATTAGCTTTCAGCTGTCAGCTGTCAGATGTCAGCCTAATCTCTTTTTTATATGGTTATTGCAGAACACTGATTTAAATAAGCGCCTAAACCCTACTCCATTCCCTGCGGCCTGTTGACAGAGGGCATTCTTCTCATGCCAGGCATAGATTGCATTGAATTCAGATAATCTTCAAATCTTTTCATCTGCTCTTCAGATAAAATGCTCTTTGCCGTTTCAAGGTAAATAGTATTAAGTTTTGAATTATTCTCAGCCCCTTCATTCATTGGCCCTCTGCCGAATGGCGGCCCCCCCTGAATTACAAGTACACTATCATCTCTTCTTGTTTCAGGATCATTTTGTCTTGCATTATACAGCGCTTTAATCAGTTCATTTTGTTTTTCTTTATCAAGGCCATTATCTTCAGCCATAACATTAAAGCCCATTAAGAGCGCCCTTTCCTGTTCCGAATTCTGATATTCCCTAAATGCATCAAGTTCATTGACAGATAAAATTTCTGATAATTTTTTATTATATGTTGAATTTATCTCCTCCATCTGCTGCCTGAAGGTTTCACTATCCATCATCTCAGGAGAAAACCCACCTCTTCCGGGTCTGGGGAACCTGTTCATTATTTCCATGCGCATCTCGGAAAGCAGATCATACAATCTGTTTTTTGTCTCTTCAGAGAGGTTGATCTCCTCTGCAAAGGCATCATAGCGGCCTGATAAAAATGCCCTCTGGTTGCTCCTCATCTCCGGACTGTTCATAAAATCAGGCATATCAGAAAAAGAGGGGGTATCAGCGGCCCTGTTTTTGACAGGCATCTCCTTTGACCCTGACCTTGCTGAGGTGTCAGCCCTTTTGATAGGGGTAATAGTTGAATCCTGTTTTGCCTGCATATCGGCAATCCTGGTTTCGAGAGCCTTGATTTCAGCCTTGTACTTTTCCAGCTCTTCCAGGGGATAGGATTCATGAATTTTTTCTGTTAATACAATGATGCGCCTGTGCTGGATAACCACTGTTATTGCAAGAGCCATTATTATAACGCCAATTACAGTCCTTTTGAGATTCTTCCCGGTATTAGCTCCTGTTACCATTCCATCCTCCTGTAATCATGAAAAGATATCTAAAACCCGGCCTCGCTTTATCAAGAAATACTGGAGAAACTGTTGATTATCTGAAAAGCCGGTAAACGATAGAATGGATAAAAAGTAAATATTCATCAGGCAAAGATCAACAAAAATTTGTATTACAGCGCCTTTTGTATGATTTATCCTTCCGGATAATCCATTTACGGTTTGACTTAGACATAAATTTGCTTTAACCATATCATTATTAATCTTGAAATACCGGGGGTTATCATAATGGATTACAGTAAGATAGAGGCCCTTGCCCTGGCAAGTGGATTTACCAGCACAGGCAGGCTTGATACTGATACTGTCAAGGTTCGTAAAGAGGTGCGCGATACCTGTGCGGAAAACAAGTGTCATGCCTATGCAAAAAACTGGTCATGCCCTCCGGCATGCGGTGATCTTGATGCATGTGAAGCAAGGATACGGCGATACAAGAGTGGGCTTATTCTTCAGACAACCGGAACCATTGAGGACTCATTTGACTTTGAGGCAATGGCTGAACTTGAAAAGAGGCATTCCAAATCACTGAAGCTCTTTGCTGAGGAGATCAGAAGACTCTATCCCAACGCCCTGGTTATTGGCACAGGGGCATGCACAATATGCAAGGAGTGTACATATCCGGCAAACCCATGCAGGTTTCCTGAAAAGATGATCTCTTCCATGGAGGCGATGGGCATGGTTGTAAGCGATGTATGCAGGGCAAACAATATCCCCTATTATTACGGCCCCGGAACCCTCACATATGTGGGTTGTGTTCTGATCGAATAGATGCTGTTAAAGGAGTATTTATGCGTTATCTTGAAATAAAAGGCAGTTCAAGGGTATCAAAACTCATTGTGGGTGAGAGTTATAAAAATATGGAGAAATATCTCCCTTCATCCAATGTTGTAATTGTCGCTGACAGTAATGTCTATAATCTATACCATGATAACTTCCCTGAATACAGGACCATAAAGATTGATGCAGGTGAAAAGGTAAAAAACCTTGATACCGTGAGCTATATTATTAATGAGCTTGTTGAGATGGAGGCAGACAGGGGGCTTTTTTTGCTTGGCATAGGCGGCGGTATTATCTGCGATATCACAGGGTTTGCGGCATCTATATACATGAGGGGTGTTCCATTCGGGTTTATATCCACAACCCTGCTATCCCAGGTGGATGCCAGTGTTGGCGGAAAGAATGGTGTCAATTTTAAAGGATATAAGAATCTCGTCGGGGTATTTAACCAGCCAGATTTTGTCATATGCGACCCTGATATGCTGAAAACCCTTCCTGATGAGGAGATACTGAACGGATGCGCAGAGATAATAAAGCATGGGGCAATCGCTGATAAAAACCTGTTTGAATACCTTGAGAATAATCATAGGGCCATTCTTGAGCTTGATAATGATGTTGTTGAACGCATTATATATGATTCGATTAAAATAAAGTCTGATGTGGTAAACAGGGATGAAAAGGAAAAGGGGGAAAGAAGAATTCTTAATTTCGGCCATACAATAGGCCATGCTGTGGAAAAGGTCACAGGCATGAGTCATGGAAAAGCTGTAAGCATTGGTATGGCTGCAGCGGCAGGCCTTTCAGAAAAAAGGGGCATACTTTCTCATTCTGACAAAGAAAGGATTATTTCACTTATTAAAAATCTGGGGCTTCCTGTTGAGTTTAAGGCGGATAAACATAAGATTCTGGATGCAATGAAGAGGGATAAAAAGAGAGAGGGTGGCAGCATACATTTTATCCTCCTTCATGGAATAGGAAGAGCCAGGGCAGAGGACATTTTAATAAAAGAGCTTGAGGAATTTTTTTTAAATTAGCGAAGTGACAGCCTTCCAGAGCTCTTCCGAATCAACAGGTTTTGGTATGTATTCATCTGCCTCTGTGTTCATGCCATCTGCATGGGAATATCTTGTGTCCTGCACATGATCACTTACTGCGGTGAGCAGAATAACCGGAATTCCCCTTGTATCAGCACTTGCCTTAAGTTCTGCGCAAAGGCTATACCCATCCTTTCTGGGCATCATTACATCCAGAATTATCAGATCAGGCCTTTTTGTTTTTATTGACTCTTCCCCTTCAATGCCGTCATAGGCCTTCCCGACTGTGCAGCCCCTGCTTTCAAGCATCAGGGCTATCGTTTCAACCATATCAGGATCATCATCAATTACAAGTATGTATTTGCCTTCCATATCAACTCTCCAATTATTTACGGGATCAGGCATGATCTAAAATTTATATTGAAATTTGTCAACCTGTTCTGTGGCAAATGAGCTATTTTTCACACTGATAAGAGTGGCATCATCTTTTGCACGGTTATGTCAATATATTGACTAATAGAAAATCCTTTATGGTTTTATGAAGCTTGCTGTCCCTTAAAAATATTATAACAGACAGATTGCCCAGATGATGATTTCCATGTTTTATTAATATTTACAGGCTGTTAAAACAAATTTGGCCGAAAATCTTTTACTGCTTTCCTCATTATTCACCGATATATACTCTAAAAAATTAATAATGAATTAATGGCATATATATTGCTTTTATCCATATATTTGGTCTTTTAATCCAATAATATAGATGGGGAAATGGTGCCTGAGATATGAAGATATTTAGCATAACACCTATTTTACTGTTTTTATTTATACCAGCCTTGTCTCATGGGGGTGATTCACCCCAAGAGCCTGATCTGAACCCTGTAAAAAAGGTGCTTGTTGTCCACAGTTATAGCCAGCAATATGAATGGGCCTCTACCATATCCAGGGGCATAAAAAGGGTGTTTGAACCTGAAAAGGAGATCACTGTCGAGACATTTTTTATGGATACCCAGAATGTGATCTCAGAAGAAAAGAGAATGAGTGCGGGTCAGAGGGCAAGGGAGATTATAGCCCAGTGGGACCCTGATCTTGTTATTACAGTTGATGATAATGCCCAGGAATATGTGGGCAAATACTATGCAGGCAAACCAAGGCCACTGATTGTTTTTTGCGGGGTCAGCCGGCCAATTGAGACATATGGCTATCCTGCGGATAATGTTACAGGTATCAGAGAGATGTCGACCCTTAAAAAGGCGGTTGATTTTCTTGACCAATACATATCTCCTGTAAAAAATATCTCTATTATGAGTGATGATTCCGCATTGTCTGAATATCTTATCACAATAACGCGGGATGAAATGGAGGCAATGGGTAAAAAGGTGATCCTGGCAAAAAGGGCAGGCACATTCAATAAATGGAAAACCGCTGTTACCTCCTGCCAGAAAAACAGGTCAGGGGCAATTTTTGTAATACTATACGATGGGGTAAAGGCAGATGATGGTGCAGCTCTCCCTCATAAAGATGTGATCAAATGGACTGCTCTTAACAGCCGCATCCCGGTTTTTGGCCTAAGCGCTGACATGGTTGATAATGGAGCTCTATTCTGTGTAACAAGTTCAGGTCTTGAACATGGGTATGAAGCCGCCATGATAGCGCTTAATCTTTTAAAGGGCAAAGAGATAAGGGATTACCCTGTAAAACAAGGCCAGCGTGGTGTTGTGCTTTTTAATCAGAGAACTGCTGAAAGGCTCGGCATTAGAATGACAAATGATCTTATCAAACATATTGATGTTATTGTCGGGGAGTAGAGAGTGGTAATTTCTGATAAATTTAAGGAAATAAGGGGGCTACCTTTTATTATCCTGCTTATAAGCCTGTTCCTTTCAGTTGTAACCTTTATTTTGATAAGGGAGAAAGAGCATCTTCTTCACAGGGAATATTTTATAAATACAACAGACCGTGGATTCAGGTATTTTGAGCTGGTAGGTTCACACGCTGTTTCAATAATAGGTCTATTAAACTCCTTTTATGACTCATCTGATGATTCCATAACCAGGGATGAGTTTGAAGGCTTCACAAGAGATCTACTTAATGCCTATCCATTTATAGAGGCCCTTGAGTGGGTTCCCAGGGTTAAAAAATCAGAAAGGATTGCGTATGAACAAAAGGCCCGCAGAGATGGCATGGAGAATTATGTATTCCTTTTTCGTGGCCAGGATAACAAGATGTATCCGGCAACGGAAAAGGATGAATACTATCCTTTATATTATGTTGAGCCCTATTCTGGCAATGAACAGGCAATAGGTTATGATCTATCTACAAATAAAAAGGTTTTCAGTGCAATGGCTCAGGCCTCTGCGACAGGCAAGGTGGCGGTAATAAGCCATTATGATATGACGGGTCAAACTGATTCCATTGAAAAACTCCTGGTTATTACACCTGTCTATGACAAAAATGCGGCTTTATTTATATCATCAGGACGTGAGGCGGGCCTGACAGGCTTTCTATTAGGCGTGATAAACTTCAGAGAGATGATTGAGGAGGCATTAGGGCACATTGATTATTCCGGGATATCATCTCATTTTTATGATATCACAAATGGTCCAGAATCTGCATCATTAGTCATGTCATTAAACCAGCAGGACACAGGTGAAGCGCCCATGAAAAAAGCGGATTTAAGTTCACTGATTGCTGATAAGGGTCTAAATGTTTCGGATAAGGGCCTGCTACGAAGATGGCATACCTTTAAGTTTGGCCAAAGGGAGTGGGCAGTGGTTTCTGTCTCCCATAAGGGGCTGCTTGAAAAATATCTTACCCATCAACCTGCTGTGGCGGGTTTTATAATCCTTTTAATAGGCAGTATGTTTTCATATCTTTTTTATGTCCAGATTAAAAAAAGGTCTATTATCGAACAGGAGGTCAGGGAGAGGACAATAGACCTTGAGGAATACCAGAAGCAGTTAATGGAAACCAACCGTGAGCTTGAAAAATCTATCCTCTATTCAAATGAGATGGTTGTAAAGGCTGAGATAGCAAACAGTGCCAAGAGTCAATTTCTGGCAAATATGAGCCATGAGATCAGAACCCCAATGAACGGCATAATAGGCATGACCGGGCTTCTGATGCAGACAGAACTTAATGGTGAACAGAAGAAATATCTGGATGTAATCGAGACAAGCGGCAATTCACTCCTCTCTCTCATAGATGATATCCTAGATTTTTCAAAGATAGAGGCTGGCATGCTTGAGATAGAGACCATAGATTTTGATCTGCGTGCCCTCATGGAAGATACTGTTGAAATGATCTCTCTAAAGGCACAGGAAAAGGGGCTTGAGCTTACATCATTTATTTCACCTGATGTGCCCCTTTATCTGAAGGGTGACCCCGGGCGCCTGAGACAGATACTTGTTAACCTGATGGGAAATGCAGTTAAATTTACACACCAGGGTGAGGTATCGGTTAAGGTTACACTTGAACACAGAGATGATAACACAGCATCACTTAATTTCAGCATCTCTGATACTGGAATAGGAATCCCTCGTTCCAGACTGGGTATCCTGTTTTCTGCATTTACCCAGGTAGACGGCTCAACAACAAGAAAATATGGCGGAACCGGTCTTGGCCTTGCAATATCAAAGCAGCTTGTTGAGCTGATGGGAGGAAAGATAGGCGTTGAGAGTGAGGAGGGCTTTGGCTCCACATTCAGGTTCACATTAAAATTTGGAATCAATGACAATATTGATACCCATGATATCAATCACCAGGTTGACCTTAAAAATAAAAGGATACTGATAGTAGATGATCATATAACAAACCGTCTTATTCTGAGCACACTTCTAAACTCCTGGGGCGCCCACACCCTTGAGGCCCCTGACGGGCCAAGCGCCCTTGATATAATCCATAGATTCACATCAGAGGGTGTCACCATTGATGCGGCTATACTTGACATGCAGATGCCTGAAATGGATGGTGAAGAACTGGCAAGAAAGATCAAGAGCGACAAGGAAGCTAATGATATTGCCCTGATCCTGATGTCCTCTTCAGGGCACCTTGCTGAAAATGAAAAACTTAAAAAAGCGGGTTTTTCAGCATGTCTTTTGAAACCTGTGCGCCAGAGCCAGCTCTTTGATTCCATATCAATGGCCCTGGGTCATAAAAATTCTCCTGGCTTTGATGCGGGCATTTCTTCTCAAACCGTAAAAGATGATACCCCTTCTCAACACGAAAGGATGCGCCGTTTCAGGGTTCTGCTAGCTGATGACTCGATTACCAATCAGGCGGTTGCAGCGGCCATACTGAACAAGCTGGGGTACAGGGTGGATACTGTGATAAACGGGGCTGAAGCAATAAATGCTTTAAAGAAAAACAATTACCATATTGTGCTTATGGATTGCCAGATGCCTGATATGGACGGTTATGAGACCACAAGAAGGATCAGAAAAAACGAAGACGGGGTTAAAAATCCACAGATCCCAATAATCGCACTTACCGCAAATGCACTTAAGGGTGACCGTGAAAAGTGCCTGAATGCAGGCATGAATGATTACGTTAGTAAACCAATAGATCCGCTGATACTAAGGGACAAACTTGAAAGGTGGCTTCTGAACAGGGGGATTGTGGAGGAATTATTTAATGATAGCCTTGCTGACAAAAATGGTGCCCCTGAATTGAGTGTTTTTGAGTATGAAGTTCTTCTTGAAAGATTAATGGGAGACAAAGAACTTGCCGATATAGTTCTGCAGGGTTTTTTGAAGGATATCCCGGCCCAGATGGCTGATCTTAAAATAAAAATAGCGCAAGGAGACCATTTCTCTGCGGGTGTGCTATCACACAAGATAAAAGGGGCATCGGCAAATATTGCAAGCCCTTCTTTACAGAAGATCGCTGCTGACATGGAAAAGGCCGGTGAGTCAGGGGATATGGATAGCCTTAAAACCCTTATGGCAGCGCTTGAAAATGAATTTGATAAATTTAGACTTGAGACAGGGAAAGAGATTTTATGAAGGTATTAGTAGCAGAAGATGACTTGACATCAAGGACAATCCTCGGGGCAATACTTGCCAAATGGGGTTATGAGGTGGTTTGTGCGGTTGACGGGCAGCAGGCAATGGATATCCTGTCACAACCTGATGGGCCCAAGCTTGCCCTTCTTGACTGGAGCATGCCGGTTCTGTCAGGTATAGATGTGTGCAGTAATCTGAGGAAAGAGCAGGCAAATGATACAATCTATATAATCATACTCACGGCTAAGAGTGAAAAAAGGCATGTTGTTGAGGGGCTTAATGCAGGCGCCAATGATTACATAATTAAACCATATGATAATGAAGAGCTTCAGGCACGAATCAAAGTGGGAAAACGCATGGTGGAAATACAGTCAGAGCTGGAAAAGGCCAAACATGCGCTTATCTATGAGGCCATGCATGACTCCCTTACAGGGCTCTATAACAGAAAGGCCATCCTTGAGATGCTCGCAAAAGAGCTTTCACGGATCAAAAGAAGCGGTGGCATGCTCCATATAGGCATGTGCGACCTGGATCATTTCAAGCTGATAAATGACAGATACGGCCATCAGACAGGTGATGAGATCCTGCAGGGTTTTGCCAGGATCATGAATTCAAACCTGAGAGATTATGACTTTATTGGCAGGTATGGCGGAGAGGAATTTTTGATTATATTGCCCTCATCAGAAATCAGTAATAAAAAGATGACATGCTTTGCCAGGCTGCATAAGGTTATTGCAGATACAAAGATAGGGACAAGGTCAGGCGATTTATCTGTCACTGTGAGCATAGGCGTAACAAAGGCAGACGGAAAAAAGGGTATTGATGAGATACTGACTGAGGCAGATAATGCCCTTTACAGGGCCAAGAACACAAGAAACTCAATATGCTATGCAGAACAATGTGATGTGCCTTCATAATATTTATTTGTAAATCTCCTCGTGATAGCATTTCCATTTCCGGTGAATCCACAGCCATAATTCAGGCTGTTCCCTGATGGCCTTTTCAATGGTATCATTCTGGAGCTGTGTGGCCTGAGTAATATCAAGCCCTTCAATGTTTAATTCAGGGAAAAAGACAAGCCGGTGTTTTGTTACATCCTTTGTGCGGTATATAAACATGGGAACAACAGGAATATGATATTTGCTTGCCAGGCTATATATAAGCGGAATGGTTGATGCCTTCTGATTGAAAAAGAGTGAGGGTATACCCTCGCGAAGGTTGGCCTTTCTGTCTGAAAAGATCACAAGATCCTCACCATTCTTGAGTTTTTTGATGGCCGGCCTGAGCCCGTTTTCCTTATACAGGATACCTACGCCAAACCTCTCATTGTTATCAACCCTTTCCTTTTCAATAAGAGGGTTATCAATCATTCTGACAATAAAATTGAGCCTGTTAAAGGTATCAGCAAAATATAGGTGTGCAAATTCCCAGTTGCCAAAATGGGCGCTTAACAGGATAACAGAAGGATTCTTTTTTCTTGCAGCGATCAGATGCTCTTCACCCTCAACATGAATACGGCTCTTTAATTTATCCATGCCTTTTCTCGTTAGTCTCATTATGTGTATCCATTCAAACCCCATCATGCCATAGTGCATAAAGTTTGATCTCGCAATCGCACGCAACTCTTTCTCATCCTTTTCTTTGCCATATGCAAATTTTAGGTTTATCAAGGAGATTTTCCTATGATGATGGTCAAGCAGATAAAACATGAGGCCAAAAAGTCGACCAAAAAAGAGCCATATCCTTAGGGGAACTTTCCTTGATATACTATAAAATGTGAACATTAGAAGAAAAGCTGTATAATTCCCAAAATTTTGAAATTTATTCATATTTATCTCTTTATATAAATTAT
>CAYWRH010000143.1:0-11552 GCA_964460435.1 uncultured Desulfatiglans sp. | reverse complement strand
TACCCCTAAAAAAATAATACCCGATCAATCAGAAAAATAGAACAAATTTACCGTGCCTTAAATACAGAAATTGTGGACAAGAGAAATAAAGTGTTTGCAAATCAGGACAGGTTCCTTGATTATAGGATTTATCTCCATAGCGCCTCTGCCATCAGGTGAAAAAATGGTGTTTGTAATTGTTTAATTGATATGTTAGCATCGCTTGCTTTCTGTAAACCCGCATAGAGGAGCATAAAACATGAAAAAATTATTCATTATTTTGCTGCTGATACAGGTTTTTTATTCACTCCCTTCCCCGGGCAGTGAATTATCAATAGGAAAGATCAAGACGCTCAAGGGATTAGTCTCAGCCATCCGTGACAATAGGGAAATCCCCCTCAATATAGGAGACAGTATATATCAGAATGATGTTCTTCGCACGGCAGCAGACAGCGCCGCAGGGATTATCTTTGAGGATGACACTGTTTTATCGCTGGGCCCGCAGACTGAAATTGTGGTTGATGAATATCTTTTTGCCCCTGAAAAAGGCACCCTGGCAATGTTTATTCGCATGCTCAAGGGGACAGCCTCTTATATTTCAGGGATCATTGGCCGCCAGTCGCCTGAATCTGTTAAATTCCAGATGCCAGAGGCCATTATTGCCATCCGTGGCACCCATTTTCTTGTCAGGGTTAATGAATAAAAGGATGGTTTTGGGAAAACAGGATCTCATTTACAGGTAATTAAACCGTTAAGACCATAAACCATCTTGTGTTTATTTTGCTTTATAAGACCAAATTAAATAACAATCTCAAAGGAAGGTGTGGCTGTTATGAAAAACTATATATGCATTGCATTATCCTTATTGCTTGTTACAATTTTTTGGGGCTGCGGAAAGAAAAACAGCATGGTTGTGCTTATGCCTAATCCTGATGGCACAGTAGGTAAACTGGAGGTGGTCAATGAAGGGGGCAGACAGTCCCTTGACAAGATCCACCAGGCGGTTGAGATAAAGGATAATAAAACAAGGCCAAGTGAAACAGTTACCATGAGCGAGCAGGAAATCAAGTCTGCCTTTGAAAAGGTTCTGGCCATACAGCCGGAAATGCCTGAGAGGTTCATACTCTATTTTGAACAAAATTCCGACAAGCTGACAGGCGAATCCAACGCCCTGATATTGGATATTATTTCGACTATAAAGAGGAAAGGTTCACGTGATATTGTGGTTTCAGGGCACACTGATACAGTGGGAGAAATGGAGCATAACTATACATTGTCAATTAATCGTGCCAGAGCCGTATATAACATCCTGCTGAATAATGGTATTGATCCTGATACTGTTAAGGTGACATCCCATGGTGAAGGTAATCCTTTAATTAAAACAGGGGATAATGTAGCGGAGCCCAGGAATAGGCGCGTTGAGGTTGTTGTTAAATAAATAATTTATAATCCTTATCCTTATGCCTGATTTTTTATGAAGACCTGTGCAAAAAAACTGCATGTTAATCTGTTAAAGCATATATCCCTGAATAAAAGGGTGACTGGCTACATTGTATTGATATGCGGCATCTTCTTTACCCTGCTATTTGCTGTTCTCTTTGTCTCCAATCCGGATATCTTTAAGGTTATAGATCGTGTAAATTACAGTTTTCTTCTGAAAAACTTAACGGATAACAGCTCTGTCAAGAGACCTGTAATAATCGATATAGATGAAAAAAGCCTCGCAAAGTATGGACAATGGCCCTGGCCCCGCTATCTGATATCCAGGCTGCTTGAAAAGATAGTCGCCATGAAGCCATCAGTAGTCGGCCTTGACATGATCTTTTCTGAGCCTGACCGAACCTCTGTAAGTTCAGTCGTAAAAGGGCTCAAGGGGTTTTATGGTCTTGAGATTGATCTGAATAACATCCCGGAAAGAATAATAGATAATGATCTTGCCCTGGCAGAGGTTCTCAAAAAAGGCCCTTTTGTGCTGAGTCACCAGTTCCGGTTTGATCAAAATAAAGAGGGACAGAAAAATTTTATAACCAATCCTGTCAGGGTTTCCTTAATTCACGACAGGACTGACGGAAAAGAGGCCGGCAATATACCTGAAAGTTTCAGTGTGCTCAGTAACCTGAAACTATTTTATGAAAATACTGACTCATCAGGATTTAGCAACTCTGTCCCGGATGATGACGGCATACTCAGGCGCATCCCGCTGCTTATCAGGTATCATGGCCAGATATATCCAAGCCTGGCGCTTGCCTCGGTCCTGAAATATAAAAATGTTAACAATATCACATTGAAAATTAAAAATGGTGTTTTGCAGTCAATCAACTATACCGGCACAATGATCCCGGTAGATATGCAGGGGAATCTCATGATCAGGTTCCACAATCCGGGATTGAGCTATGACTATTTTTCTGCATCTGATATCCTGGATGGCGCTGTTAGTCTGGATAAACTTATAGGACGAATCGCATTTGTGGGGGCATCTGCCTACGGGCTGGAGAGCTTCCAGAATACACCATTAGGCCTTGTTTATACCGGGGTAGAGGCACACGCCACAGTTGCTGATAACCTGATCAACAATAACTTTATCACTTCTCCGGAATGGCTCAAGGGGGGGATACTGCTCTTTATTCTCATTCTTGGCACACTCCTGAGTTTTACTGTGAGTTACAGGAGCAATACATTCAATATATTTATTGTTTTAGCATCTGTATTTGCGATATTGCTCTTCTCTCAACAGCTGATCTCCCGGTCAGGGCTATATATCAAGACCGCATTTCCGGTTATAACAGCCATTTTTATTTACCTGTTCCTGACAATCTTTAAATATTTTATAGAAAAAATAGGGGCTGAAAATGCGCTTAAGGAGAGTGAGAAACGTTTCAGAAACCTTTTTAAAAAGGCCCCTGTGCCTATGTGCTATCTTTCCCGTGATAATAGGGTGCTTGATATAAACAACAGCTTCACAGATATCACAGGATATACCGCTGATGACATACAAAAACTGCCTGATGCAATGGATATTCTCTTTGAAAACAGTAAAGAGTCAAATAACGGGATATCAAAATGGATTTCAGGGCTGAAACAGGCTATGGCTGATCACATTCCTGAATCCAGGGAATGCCTGGTTAGATGCAAGGACAACAGGATACTCACCATGCTGGTAGACGCTGAACCGGTTGGTGAAAGCTTTATAGTAAGTCTTTTTGATATTACAGAGCGCAAGCAGGCAGAGGCGCAGCGTGAAAAAATACAGGCTCAAAATTATCAGTCTCAGAAACTGGAGGCAATAGGGAGTCTTGCCGGTGGAATAGCTCATGATTTCAATAATATGTTGAGCATTATCATTGGGTATGCTGAGCTATCCATAATGCAGGCAGAACCCGGTGTCATTGTGGATGAAAACCTCCATAAGATACTTGATGCGGCCAAGCATTCAGCCAGGCTTACTAGGCAGTTGCTGGATTTTGCCCGTAAGCAGATGATCAATCCTGTTGCAATTGATCTGAATAAATCAATAGAGGGCTCGCTTGACATGATTCGCAGGCTTATCGGTGAAAATATTGATCTGGAATGGCGTCCATGCAAGGAATCATGCACAGTAATGATGGATCCTCCCCAGTTGGATCAGATACTTCTCAATCTGTGTGTCAATGCAAAGGATGCTATCAGGGATGTAGGGAGGATCATAATTGAGCTCTCCATTTTTAAATCAGATAATAACCTCAATGTGTCCGGTTTTGATGTGACTGCCGGTGAGTATGTCTTGCTGTCTATCTCAGACAATGGCTGCGGAATGGATGAAGAGGTGTTAAGGCATATCTTTGAACCTTTTTTTACAACAAAGGAGTTAGGCCGCGGCACAGGTATGGGCCTTGCCACAGTTTATGGCATAGTAAGACAAAACAAGGGAACTGTAATAGTGAACAGTGAGCCTGGAAAGGGCTCCACTTTTAAAATATTTCTCCCCCGACATTTCACAAGTGTTGCAACCCAGGAGAAAAGCGAAAAGAGGCTTGCCAAAGGGAATAATGAGACCATACTTGTTGTTGAGGATGAGCCTTCTATACTGGAACTCATAAAAACGATGCTTGAGACATACAAATATAGGGTGCTTGATGCAGCGAGCCCTGAGCAGGCCATCAATATTGCCGGCAAAAATGGCCAAATAGTTCTTTTAATAACTGATATGGTTATGCCAGGCATGAGCGGGAGCGACCTGGCTGATAAGATACTGGAAATATTGCCGGATATAAGGATACTGTTTATGTCGGGTTATGCAAACAATATCTCTTCTACCGGGAATAGTAAGGATAAAAGGATCAACTTTATCCAAAAACCATTCTCCATGAAGGATATGGCATTAAAGATCCGTGAAGTACTGGATCATAGTCAGTAATTTTCACTCTAAAATTATTTAAAAAATTAATTCAAGGAGGCTATCATTTATGGCAAAAAATCCGAAAGGCTGGTATGACATCACAGTTCCAATAAAACAGGGGATGCCTTATTTAATCATTGATCCTGTTCCGCCCAGGATATACCGCTACAGTGATGTTGACCTGGGCTCCAAGGTCACAATGACAATGCTTGAGATCATTTCACATACCGGCACACATATTGATACGCCGCGCCATTTTATACCGGGCGGGTCTACTGTATCTGATATGCCATTAGATGCAACTATTGGCAGAACCAGGGTAATTGAGATCAGAGACCCGGAAAAGATTACAATCAAGGAACTTGAAAAGCACAGCATAAAAAAGGGTGACCGGATACTCTGCAAGACAAGAAACTCACCGGTTGTCTTTGAATCGCCGGTGTTTGTTGAGGATTATGTTTACCTTGATGCAGATGCTGCAACCTATCTTGCAGAGAAAGAGATCATATTATTCGGGATTGATGCCACAACTGTAGGGAATTATAGGGATGAGGGGAGCGTAATAAAGACGCATACGACCCTGCTTTCTGCCGGAGTCTACATTATGGAAGGATGCCGCCTTGCAGATGTCCCGCCTGGCGAATATGAGATGCTGTGTCTGCCGCTTCTGATGTACCACGGGGATGCGGGGCCATGCAGGGCAATTCTTAGACCTTTGTAAGAAGATTAACTCTTTTAAATATCTAATAAAAGGAGGACAGCCATTGGAAAATAATCGTGAAATAATGGATGTAGATGTGCTTTATGTGGGTGGAGGTATTGCATCTTTAAGCAGTGCCCTGCATCTTTCTAACCTTGTCAGGAATTATAATGAGACAAAGAAGGATGATGGGGCTAAAAACCTGGATGAGATCATGATAGCCGTATTGGAAAAGGGGCCTTTTCCGGGCGCACACGGGATATCAGGTGCAGCAATAGACCCTGCACCCCTTAAGGAGCTTGTGCCCGATTACCTTGAAAAGGGTGCCCCCATAGAGGGCAATGTGGAAAAGGAGACAGTCTATTTTCTGACAGAAAAGGGGCAGTTCAAACTCCCGATGAACATGGCCCCTAAAGGCCTTAATCCACTTAATAACCATGGGAACTGTATTGTTTCCGTTTCAAGACTGAATGCCTGGCTTGCAGCCCTTGCAGAGGAAAATGGCATTAATATCTTTCCGGAGTTTCCGGGGGTTGAAGTCCTTTATGAAGGGAGTCGTATTATTGGCGTAAGGACAGGTGACAAGGGCATTGCCCATGATGGCAGTAAAAAATCCAATTTTGAGCCGGGGATAGACCTTCATGCAAAGGTCACCATATTTGGTGAGGGATCAAGGGGCAGCCTTACAAAAACGGTTTTAAACCGTTTGGGCCGTGGTGCTGACAGAAACCCTGCAGGGTTTGAGGTTGGAGTAAAAGAGGTGTGGGAGCTCCCTGAAAAAAGGGTTGAACCCGGTGAGATTATCCACACAATGGGCTACCCTTTAAAGTCTGACACCTTTGGAGGCGGCTTTATCTATGGCATGAAAGAAAACAGGGTAAGCATTGGCCAGCTTGTAAGCCTTGATTACAAGGATCCCTTCCTTGACCCCCACAGGGAGTTTCAGCGCATGAAGATGCACCCTCTGGTAAGCGCACTTCTTACAGATGGTAAAATGGTGCAATACGGGGCAAAGACGGTCCCTGTCAGCGGTTACTACTCTGTACCAAGGCTGGTTTTTCATGGTGGCCTGATTATAGGTGATTCTGCCAACCTCTTTAATGCCATGATGATAAAGGGGGTTAATCTTGCCATGAGATCAGGCATGACAGCCGCAGAGGCAATCTTTGAATGTCTTGTAAATGATGATTTCTCAATTGATCGCCTCGAAAAATACAGCGATAAGCTTGTAAAAACAAAGGAGTATAATGATCTATACAGAACCAGAAATTTTCATCAGGCAATGGAAAGGGGGCTCTATTTAGGTATTGTGACAGCAGGGCTCCAGCATATTATGGGAGGAAGCATTTTCGGGGTCCGGCTTGAATCAACACCCGATCATACACACCTTAAAAAGGTTAAAGAGCTGTACGGCAGGGAAGATGTTAGTGAGAAGGAAAAGGGTGATATTAAATATGATGGAAAAATAACATTTGACAAGGAGACCGATGTTTATTATTCAGGCGCTACCCATGAGGAGGATCAGCCGCCGCATCTGCATATTAAGGATTATGATATATGTTATAACAGGTGTGCTGCTGAATATCAGAACCCATGTGTAAGGTTCTGTCCGGCTCAGGTTTATGAAATGGAAATAGATGAGGCGACTGGCAAGAAACATCTGAAACTCAATTTTTCAAACTGTGTCCACTGTAAGACCTGTGATATCAAGGACCCGTATGAAAATATCACCTGGGTAGCGCCTGAAGGAGGAGGCGGCCCGAAATACAGTATGATGTAAAGTGTAAAGCAAGGCGCCAGGAAAAGGCTGGCAGGGATTTCAAAAAAAAGCTCTATGTCAAATGCCCCCTGTTTCCGTTTCAGGGGGCATTTTTTCTCTCTGGAGGAAGTTTATTAATGAGTATTAAGGTTGATCCGGGTTTTATTAAAGATCTCACGGCCTTTGGCCTTAATGATGCAAACAAATGCATGCACTGCGGGAATTGCACGGCAGTATGCCCGCTTTCGGAAAAGGACACCACCTTTCCAAGAAGGTTTATCAAATATGCACAGATGGGTATGAAGGAGAAGATATTGCAGAGTCCTGAGCCCTGGCTTTGCTATTACTGCGGTGATTGTTCTGATAGCTGCCCCAGGGGTGCTGATCCAGGTGAATTGATGATGGTGATGAGGAGATATCTTACATCCCGCTATGACTGGACAGGGTTTGCAAAGAGATTCTATACATCAAAAATATTTGAATTTACCGCTGTAGTAGTGGTTGCATTAATTGTGGGCCTGCTTCTTGTTATATTCAGGGCAGATAACCCGAACATGAAGCATGCCTATCTGAACTCTGTCTGGCCTGCCGGCGCAATAGAGATAGCTGATCTGATAATGGCATCTGTGCTGAGTATCCTGCTTTTAAGCAACACCTTTCGTTGTGCAAAATTTGTAATGGGGGACCTCCTGTTCAGGGTGCCTCTGCGGCTCTATATTCGGAATGGATGGGAGCTTATTGTTCATTTTTTTTCTCAAAAGCAGTTTAAAAGATGTTCAGACCGAACCCAGTGGTTTGTGCACCTTTTGATAATGACCGGTTATGCAACGGCATTCATGCTTGTTGCGATCTTTCTTGCAGGGGGGATACATGTTATAGGGCTGTCATCAGAGCATTTAATGTTTCAGCGGGATATCGAATACCCGATCTATCACCCCTGGCGGCTTCTGGGATACTATGCCACTTTTGCCATAATGTACGGAACCACCTATGCGATTATTGGCAGGCTGAAAAAAGAGAAGGCCCCATACAGAAACAGCCACGGCACAGACTGGATGTTTCTGGTACTGCTTCAGTTAACCACTCTTACAGGTATATTTATTCACTTTACAAGGCTTCTTGACTGGCCAATGACCACCTATGTGCTTTATGTCATTCACCTGATGGTAGCGGTTCCCATGCTTGTTCTGGAGGTTCCCTTTGCAAAATGGGCACATCTGGCATTCAGACCTGTAACGAGTTTTCTAGTGAAGGTCAGAGAGGATTTTTTGGGGTAATCCGGGCAGTTACACCTGAGATAAATATATTATTTGATTTATTTATTTTTTAAGTATAATTTTATTCCCCTTGCTGATTAACCATTCCATCAAAATGAGGGCAATATGAAAATTACAAAAATCGAGTGTATCCCATTGTCGATCAAGTTTGTTAAACCGATCATAATGTCCGGTGGTCCGGTAAACTGGGCTCATACTGTATTATTAAAGCTCTATACAGATGAGGGGATTACAGGCATTGCAGAGTGTGGTGATACCTCCTTGTGGTACATGGGCGAAAGCCAGGAATCGATACTGCATAATGTTGGCAATATTTACGGGCCACATGTGCTTCTGGGTGAAGACCCCTTTAAGATCGAGACTATTATCTCCAGAATGGATAAGGTGGTATACCGCAACTACCACTCAAAGGCGCTTGTTGATTATGCTTTGCATGACCTGGTAGCAAAGGCTATGGGGGTGCCTCTTTACCAGTATCTTGGAGGACGCGCCAATGAAAGGATAGAGCTGGCCTATGTGATGTCTTCAGGCACACCCCAGGAGGTGGCCGATAATGCACGCAGGCTTGTCAGCGTTGGATACAAAGGGCTCAAATTAAAGGTGGGCCATAATAATATTGAGGAAGATGTTGAGATGGTGGCAGAGGTGCGCAGGGCAGTTGGCAGCAGCGTGAATGTAATGACTGACACCAATGGCGGATGGGACTATATGCGTGCCTTGAGGTTCCTTAAACAGGTTGAAAAATATGATGTCTTTCTGGCAGAGCAGCCCATTCCACGCTGGGATATTGATGGTCTTGCACGTTTACGCCGCAAGACAAGTGTGCCAATATTTGCAGATGAAGCAGCAACCGAGCTGAATGATCTGGTTAAACTCGCACAGAGGGATGCCATTGACGGATTTTTCTTAAAGGTGCCCAAGGCTGGCGGTATCCACAAATCTAAAAAATTCGTGGCTGTTGCAGAGGCAATGGGGCTTAGTGTCATGACAGGGTGCATGATAAATTCCGGCCTGGGTGCCGCTGTTGAGGCCCATTTTCTGTGCTCTACAGAATGGCTTGGAAGGATAGAACAGGAATCCATTGGTCCGCTTAACATGCATGATCTGCTGGAGACCGATGGCGGCCCGATACCTGGTGATCTGGGGTTAAGTTCCCCCCGCTATGAAAAGGGCTATCTCTATCCGCCCGAGGGTATTGGCCTTGGCGTTGAACTGAATGAGGCGATTATCCCGAAGCTGAAGTCAGAGGGTAAACCCCCGATAATTATAAAGCTTTAACAAAGTTGTCTATATGGCAAGGATTGATGTAGACGGGTTTAAAACCCGTCTACCGTGATAGACATCTCATGTAAATTTACATATATATTTGTTCTTCTTTCCTTATTACTATCACATCTCTTTCTTTAATTACCCGATCAACCCTGTGTGCCATATTCTCATATCTATCACCCTCAAGTACCATTGTTGAGGTTGTATCCTTAATAAGGGCAATCATCTCCTTTCGTGTAAACCGTGACGAATCCCAGGACATGACAATCGTTCCTCCTGGAAGAATGGTGGATAACCATGCAGGAAAGGCGTTTACAATGAGTTGGGTTATATGTCCGCAGTGCTGTATTCCGTAGGGGAGGTCAGTAACAATAAAATGGGGCCTTTTTATACCGGCAATAAGGCCGGGTGATTCTGCGGTATCGCCATTAATAATCAGGCATTTTTTCTTTTCTGCCCCGATAGCAAACCAGTATTTCTTGTCTGATTTTTTAAGCCTTTCCTCCTTAAGGCTACAGGCGATTTTCTGTTCCTTTGTGTACTGCTTCAGGAATGTGACGGTGGATTGCACATCATTGGCGTTTTTTTCAACCCCGACAGTCTCTGCCCCAAGATACAGGGCAGTAAAAAGGGTTGTACCGCCACCGGCAAGGGGATCAAATACCCTCAAATCCTTCCATTTGTAATCTGAAAAAGAGCTGCTGAACCTCGCTACATTGCACAGAAAATGAGTAAACATCTCATTCGTCTTTCCTTTATAACGCCGCGTTGTAACCAGATCATAGGGGAGAGGGTGGTCACAGGTGATATCTAAGGGCTTTAAAAATGGCCCGCTCATTGATCCTATGGATTCAAAATAGAGATAAAAACTATTGGTCATTGACAAGTTTCCCAGTTCGTAGAAAACATTTTCATCCATATTCAGGTCATCTATTATGAATTTCAAATATTCCTGACTGCCAAGACTAATTGTTTCAACAGAAGATGATAGATATTGGCCTGCCCCACTTAAAAAAAGTTCTACAGGTGCAAGTATACCTGCAATGCTGCTGTACTGGGTGCTCCTCTGAGGGGAAATTTGGGCTATGATTGCGGACATATGAAAATTAATAATCGATTTTATTAAAAAAGACTTGACTGATTCTCTCCAGTGGTTTTTATAAGGGGCTTTTATATCAACTGGAAGTTCAGATGGTCAATGAAAATAGCATACAGGAGGATTTTTAGTTATGAAGGAACGTACCTTATCGATCATAAAACCGGATGGAGTGGCAAAAAATCTGATAGGCGAAGTAATAAGGCGGATAGAGGCAAAAGGGCTTAAGGTGATAGCAGCCAAGATGATTTCAATGAGCAAAAAACAGGCACAGGGTTTTAATGCTGTGCATAAAGGTAAACCTTTTTTTGACAGCGTTACCGGTTTCATGTCTTCCGGCCCATGCATGGTTATGGTGCTTGAGGGTGAAAACGCAATATCAACATATCGTGAATTGATGGGCGCTACAAACAAGGACAATGCAAAAGAGGGTACAATCAGAAGGGATTTCGCAACAGATATAGAAAAGAATGTGGTTCACGGCTCTGATTCACCAGAAACAGCGGCATTTGAGATCGGTTACTTTTTTAACGGCCTGGAAATACAGGCTTAATAGACTTTCAGGAGACTTGTATTAATCAAGTCTCCTGCTTGCGATTTTTCTGAAATTGCTGGGGGAATAACCTTGTGAAGGCGCTAATATCCTCTTACTCAGCCTCTCCTGATTTGGCCTTTTCACCCTTGAGTTCCCTGATCTCTTCCTTCAGGCTTTCAACCTCATTTTTTAGGCTGGCGGTATCTTCATTTGTGTTTCCTGATGCGGTTTTATCTTTTACCTCTTCAAATCCAAGGTATGCTGCCAGTGCACCGCCCAGTATGAGTAATATAGGCAGGGTGCCCATGACGACCTCTAAAAATGACCCACGCCAGATGATAAGTAATCCAAGTCCCAAAACAAGTGCTACCAATCCTCCAATAAGAGATGCCATATGATTCCTCCTTAAACTTAAATGAGATCTGTTTTAGATATTTTTATAGCATATTAAAAAAGATGCAGCAATATTTTATTACATGGAAAACTGTTATAAATCTGGCCTCTTAAATTTCATAAATAAAAAAATCCTTAAAAATATTGATTATTTATTTGCATTTTTCAT
>CAYWRH010000142.1:0-11639 GCA_964460435.1 uncultured Desulfatiglans sp. | reverse complement strand
GTTAAATTATTATTGAATAAATTATTATATTTAAAAATAGTTTAAAATATAAATGTGAAAATGTAATACGTTTTTGCATTTAAAAATTGACAACAGATATACCTGTAAGTATAATTTGCCGACTTGTTAGGGCGCTCCTGAGATACTTACTAACTCTGCCTGTTGTTTTTTCGTTTAAATATGGCCCTATTAAGTGGATCTCTAAATAAAAAGGTTTTGTATGGTAGTATTTCTGCCTGTGAAACTTATAGCCAGCATGATGATTTTTTATAGCATACTGGCAGATTGCATATCGGAAAAGGAGAAGAAATTATGAGATGGGGAATGGTTATAGACCTAGTTAAATGCACCAGATGCCATGCTTGTGTGGCAGCATGCAGGATTGAACACTTCCTACCTTTACATGTCACATGGCCGAGGCTTCTGGCCCTGGAGACAGATGTCGGCGGAAAGCCTGAGCTTACCACCTTTCCTGTAAGGTGTAATCAGTGCAAGGAGGCCCCGTGTGTAAAGGTCTGCCCGACAGAGGCAACAACGCAGAGGGATGACGGGATAGTTGTGATAGACTCTAACAAGTGTATCGGCTGCCGCTATTGTGTAATAGCTTGCCCGTACCAGAACCGAAATTTTCTGTCAAAAGACAAGGACCCGGGCTATTTCCCGGGCTATGAGCTTACCGGGTTTGAAAAGAAGGGGAAGAAGCTCTATCCGCATCAGATAGGCACAACAGAAAAATGCAACTTCTGCGCAGAGAGAATCGACGCAGGGAGGGAAAAGGGTTTAATTCCCGGCAAAGACAGGGATGCCACACCTGCCTGTGTGAATACATGCCAGGCACGAGCCATGACATTCGGCAACCTTGATGACCCTGACAGCAATGTTTCTGTTCTTATCAGGGAGCGTAAAGGTTTTACACTTCAGCCTGAATACGGCACAGAGCCCTCGGTTTATTATGTGGATGGCAGAATCGGCGGCAAGGAGTCTAACAAGGCGCCTTTGCATGCACAGACCGGGAGCCACATGCAGCACCTCAGTACAGTAGATGCAGACGCCAAAAAGCGTCTTGACGGCTTAGCTTAAGGATAAGGGAGGGATATATGCGATATCAAACTTCTCGTCAATGGATGATAACCCACGAATGGATGGTTAAACCCATGCAGCAGAAAGAGTGGATCGAAAAACAGGGGATCCTCGTATGGCTTTCCGAGGTGTTTTCTGCACTGGGTACTGGCCTTTACCTGATTGCAATATTTGTTGATAACTGGTGGGGAGCCCTCGCAGGGTATCTTATTGTAATGCTCTTAAAGCTTCCCCTTCACCTTATATACCTTGGCAAACCCTTACGCTTCTGGAGGACAATGCCTCCATTTTCAGGTGCATGGCGGACATCCTGGATAGCAAGGGGTGTGGTATTTACGGTCTTTTTCAGCATGTTTGGTTTTGCGCAGCTCGTTACCTCATATATACTTGGCGCTGACATACTTACAACCGGTCAGGCGCATAATATGGTTTATTATGCAGATATTATCCTCAAGGTAATAGCCGGGTTTTTTGTAATACTCACCGGTATCTACTGCGGTTTCATGATGAGCTACTGCAAGAGCGTTCCATTCTGGAACACGGGCATCCTTCCCATTGTGATATTAAATGCAGGGATTGCAGACGGCCTGGCGCTTGTTATGGGTATAGGGCTTTTGGCCGGCGGTATCGGCGTGTATGGCCCTGAGTATTTCCATAACCTTGAATATGCGAGCCGGATCGTTCTAGGGGTAAATGCCGTGCTTCTTGGAACATATCTTATGAATGCATCATACCAGTCTTCAACTGCGGAGCTGTCTGTCAAGGAGCTTCTGGTGGGCCGCGTGGCAGTTGTTTTCTGGCTTGGAATTGTCTTTTTCGGTATTGTAATGCCGCTTGCAATATCTTTTATAAGTATGTTTACCGGGGATGTGACAACCATACTTCTTGTTATTGCAATCATCGGGCACACAGCGGGCGCATTTGCGTTAAAATACTGTATCCTCAAGGTGGGCATATATAAACCCATATTGCCGAAGAGCATAGTCTACTAAGGCCGGAAAGATAAAGGAGAATTAAATGGGCGAAAGAAAAATACATTATACAACCTGCATAAGCTGCCACGGCGGCTGCGGTGTAAAGGTTACAACAGAAGACGGTGTTATAGTACACATTGAAGGCAATCCTGATTCACTAACAAGGGGCACCATGTGCTCTAAAGGTTTATCAAGCATTCAGCATATTGATAACCCTTATCGTGTAAAATATCCTATTAAACGGACTGGCCCAAAGGGGTCAGGCCAGTGGCAGAGGATATCATGGGATGAGGCCCTTGATACGATTGAAGAAAAGATGAAAAATGCCATAAGAGATTTCGGGCCCCATACAATAGCAATATCACAGGGCACCGGAAGGGGTTATAATCGTTATACCCACAGGCTTGCCAGGTCAATAGGCACAGCAAATGTAATTACTCCCGGTTATGTGTGTCACAGCCCCAGGCTTGGGCTTTACGGACTTGTGACAGGTTACGGCAGGCTATACTGCGATTATCACGGCTGGGGCGGAGAGTTCCCGAAAACCCAGATCATGTGGGCAAAGCAGCTTGAAATCTCAAGCGCAGACTCCGAGATGTGCAACTGGTTTATACAGTCACTTGATTACTGTAAAAATCTTATCATTATAGACCCGCGGCAGACTGCCTATGCAACAAGGGCAACGCTTCACCTTCAGCCCAGGCCAGGCACGGACAGCGCACTTGCCCTTGCCATGATGAATGTTATTATAAGCGAAGGGCTGTGGGACAAGGAGTTTGTTGAAAACTGGACATTCGGGTTTGAGGAGCTAAAAGAAAGGGTCATGCCCATGACCCCGGAGCGCGCTTCTGAAATCACCTGGGTGCCAAAGGAAAAGATCATTCAGGCAGCACGCATGTTTGCCATTGATACACCCGGCTGTATCCAGGTCGGCAGCTCCCTTGAACGGCAGGCCAACTGCGGCCACACCTTAAGGGCCATTACCTGTCTGATGGGGTTATGCGGCAATATTGAACGCCCCGGCAGCATGATAAGCTGGGTGCTCCCTGAAACAGGCCTTATAGAGGATTTTTTCCTTGAACTCCCCTTAACCGATGAGATGAAAAGCCATATTATAGGCATTGATAAATACAAGATGGGCGCAGCCCGCACATGCAATCCTGACACAATGGTAAAGGCCATACTATCCGGCGAGGCGCCAATCAAGGTGTGGTTCAGCGTTGGCGGGCAGCAGATTGTCCATATGGCCAATACAAAAGAGGTGGTAAAGGCCATAGAAAAGGTGGAGTTCATGGTGCACTGCGAACAGCTTATGGGACCAATGGCCCAGGCTGCTGATATTGTGCTCCCTTCAGCCCACTGGCTTGAAATGGACGATGTATATGATATGCACCCCAGGTTCATGATAGAGGCCCATAACAAGGTTGTTGAACCACCCGGAGAGGCCAAGTCCAATGCATGGATATTTAATGAAATAGGCAAAAGGATTGCCCCTCAGCACTGGTTCAAGGATGTTGAGGAGTGTCTCTCATACCAGGTAAGAAAAGGTAAAAACATGGACTGGAAAAAGTTCAGCAAAAACCTGGTAAGCGGCTGCTGGGGCAAGGATCAGGTCTATTACAAGTATAAAACCGATTACTGGAGAAAGGGCGGGGGGTTCCCCACTCCAACTGGCAAATTTGAGTTTGTATCAAAGAGGCTTGAGGAGCTGGGCTATGATCCCCTTCCACAGTACAGGGAACCTGGTGAAAGCCCGATTTCAACACCTGAACTGTACAAGGAGTACCCTGTTATCATGACAAGCGGCTACAGACAGCCATTTTACTTCCTTGGCCAGTACAGGAATATCCCCTGGCTCAGGAGTTTTATGGAATACCCCACATGCCAGATCCACCCCAATACAGCCAAAAAGTATGGGATCGAAGACGGAGACTGGATCTGGATAGAGTCACCAAGGGGCAAGATCAGACAAAAATGCCGTGTGTTCCCA
This sequence comes from uncultured Desulfatiglans sp., assembly GCA_964460435.1. Classification (GTDB taxonomy): domain Bacteria; phylum Desulfobacterota; class DSM-4660; order Desulfatiglandales; family HGW-15; genus JAAZBV01. The sequence continues at coordinate 7,595 of CAYWRH010000142.1, read as the reverse complement.
GGCATACTTGAGGGTGTTCTGATGGCAACAGCCAATTGCTTTTATCCGGAAGAATCGCCAACAACATATCACGGGGTCTTTATTTCTAATCCAAATGTGCTGACAAGCAATGACCACCTTGATCCGATGTATGGGTCTCCTGACCTGACATGTCTGCTCTGCAAGATTTATCCCTGTAAAGAGGAGGATCTAAAGGAGAATGTCTTCCATACAGAGGAGTATGGCACTGTTCAACAGTTGGGTGGGGGCAAAACCGCCCTTACAGAAAAGGATTAGTAAAAGGTAAAGACTGTGCACCTTTTTGTTTAAGAACTCTGTTCCTGTTCTCCATATTTTTGAACAGGACAGGGTTTTTTTGATGAAAGGGCCAGTTTTGTCTAAAAGTGTAGTTGCAAAACAGATAGTTTTAGTAGTATAGATAGAACATGTCCTAGAACAACAACTATTTTAAGGAGGTTTCTATGGCGTCCCGGCGGAAGACTAAGGATAAAACAGTTATCAGGGCACTTGGCCTGGGCGGGCTTCTTGGGGGCAGCAGTGAGGGGCTGGTCGATGTCAAGGATGGCAAGATTGTAAGGGTCAGACCTTTCCATTACGACTGGAAATATAAAAAAGAGGATGTCAAGACATGGAAGATGGAAAGGAACGGAAAGGTATTTGAACAGCCATGGAAATCCCTTCCAGGGCCTTTTTCCCTTGCCTATAAAAAACGCGTTTACTCGCCAAACAGAATCAAGTTTCCCATGAAAAGGGTGGACTGGGACCCCGATGGTGAGAGAAATCCACAGAACAGGGGCAAAAGCAAATATGTAAGGATATCATGGGATGAAGCCACTGATATAATAGCAAAAGAGATCAAACGAATCCATAAACAGTATGGCCCATACGGGATACTGGTCCAGGGCGACGGCCATGGCGAATGTATGACCATACACACACCTCACGGCCATTCAGGCTCCCTCCTTGACAAGATGGGCGGCTTTACCCAGCAGGTTAGAAATCCTGATTCATGGGAGGGCTGGTACTGGGGCAGCAAACATGTATGGGGCCAGGGCATACAGGGGGGCATGTTCCCGGCAGGAAATATTGTAAAGGATACAACAGAGCATGCTGAATTGGTGCTTTTCTGGGGCTGTGACCCTGAAACCACGCCGTGGGGCTTTACAGGGCAGTTGCCGAGCCGCCTTACCTATTTCTGGAAAGAGGCCGGCATAGAGCAGGTCTATATATGTCCTGATGTCAACTACGGATGTGCTGTTCACGCTGATAAGTGGATACCCGTTCTCCCTAATACAGATGCCGCTCTCCAGCTGGCAATAGCCTATACATGGATCAAGGAGGGCACCTACAACAAGGAATATGTGAAGACCCATGTTGTAGGATTTGATAAATTCAAGGCATATGTTATGGGTGAGGAAGAGGATGATGTGCCCAAGACACCGGAGTGGGCATCCAAAAAATGCGGCGTGCCTGAATGGACCATAAAGGCGCTTGCCAGGCAGTTTGCCAAAAAGGTCACCTCTATTGCCCACTATTTTGGAGGAGGCTATGTAAGGGGGCCATTCAGCCATGAACCGGGACGGCTTGAGGTATGCCTTTTGGGCATGCAGGGGCTTGGCGGGCCGGGCAGGCATCATCATCAGATTACCTATTTCGGGCTACCTAGGTCTAAAGGGCTTTCAGGCACATTCTTCTGGAACCCTGATCTTGCTGACAGGTTAAGAACCCCGAGTCTGACAACAATCAATGCATGGCAGAAGCAACTGATACCAAAAACATATATACATAATGCTATTGAGGCAAATGAGCCCATGACATTCTATGGCTCAGGCGCAATAGAGGTGGATACCAAGGATCAGTTCAAGAAATATGTGTATCCAATCCCGAAGAAGGAGGGGGGCACAGAGATCCATATGATCTGGTCTGATACCCCGTGCCGCACAACCTGCTGGAACAACGGCAATGCAACAGAGCTTGCATTAAGAAACCCGAAGATAGAATGTATTGTGACGCAGCATCCCTGGATGGAAAATGATACCCTCTTTTCAGATATTATCCTTCCCTCAAATACCCATATGGAGGTAAGCGACATAGTATCGAGCATAAGGGGCGGAACATCCATACCCAATGTTGCACTCTGCGATCAGGCCATTGAACCGGTGGGTGAATCCAAGAGCAACTATGAGGTGGTTCTTGAGGTGGCCAAGAAACTGGGCATGGAAAGGGCCATGACAGGCGGCAAGACCGATGAAGACCTGAAAAAGGAAATGTTTATAAATATGCGTCTTGACAAGCTTACCACATGGAAGGAGTTCAGGGAAAAGGGCTATTACCTCTACAGTGTGGCTGATGACTGGGAGGACGATTCCCCAGGCTTGCGAAAATTTTACGATGACCCTGAAAAAAATCCGCTTCCAACTCCAACAGGAAAGCTGGAATTTTACTCTGAGGCACTTGCAAGGAATTTCCCCCATGACAAGGAGAGACCCCCGGTGCCAAAATGGATCGAAAAGGGCCCCACCCATGATGAAAGGCTCTCAAGCGAACGGGCAAAGATGTTCCCTCTTATACTCATGAGTAACCATGGCAGGTGGAGGGTACATGCACAGGCAGATGATATCTCCTGGACCCGTGAGGCGCCTACCTGCAAGATCAGGGGCTGGGACGGCTACATGTATGAACCCTGCTGGATACACACCTCTGAAGCCTTGAAAAGAGGGATCAAACATGGCGACATAGTCAAGGTGTTTAATGAACGCGGTATAGTGCTGGCAGGCGCCTATGTAACAGAGAGGATCCGGCCAAATGTGGCATATATGGATCACGGCGCAAGGATAGATATGATCAAGCCGGGTGAGATAGACCGCGGCGGGGCAATCAATACCATATCCGGTTCAGGCACATCCTCCAGAAACGCTGTTGGCCAGGCAACAACCGCCTATCTCGTTCAGGTGGAAAGATTAAGCATGGAGGAGATGGATCAGTGGAGAAGAGACTACCCGGAGGCGTTTGAGAGGGAATATGACCCAGCTTCCGGCCTTTGCGTAAACGCTTGGTTAGAGGGAGGAGAAAAATAATGAAGGCATTTGTTATTGATCTTTCAGTATGTAACGGTTGTTATGCCTGCCAGATTGCATGCAAGGATGAGCATGTTGGCAATGACTGGACTCCCTATGCAAAACCACAGCCCGACACAGGCCATTTCTGGCTTGGCATAAAAGAGCAAGTGAGAGGGACTGTGCCAAAGGTTATGGTTACCTATGTGCCAATGCTCTGCATGCACTGCGCTGATGCCCCCTGTATGAAGGCATGTAAACCGGAGGCAATCTACAGGCGTGAAGACGGCCTTGTAATCATTGACCCTGAAAAATGCACCGGCTGCAAACTCTGCATGGATGTATGCCCCTACAATGCCATCTATATGAACAGCGGGCTTAATATTGCGCAGAAATGCACAGGGTGCGCCCATCTCCTTGATGACGGATGGGAGGTGCCAAGGTGCGTTGACAACTGCCCCACAGATGCCCTGAGGTTTGGTGAAGAAAAGGATCTTAAAAAATACATTTCAAAGGCGGAGCCGATTAAACCCGAAGTCAAACTTAAAACAAGGGTTTATTACCTTAATACACCAAAAAAATGGGTTGCCGGCACCCTCTATGATCCTGAAGAGAAGGAGGTTATTGAGGGCGCAAAGTGTACCCTTACTGATCTGGAAACCAGGGATGTGATAACCGTTGAGACCAATGCATGGGGCGATTTCTGGTTCAGGGGGCTGTCTGATAATCGTAAATTTAAGCTCAAGATTGAAAAGGGTAAAAAATCATTCACCATAGATTCAATATGCACGGATACTGACAGGAATCTTGGTGATATAGCGTTAAAATAAAGGATATAAAGGGTGCTGTTATTTCTATGTCAGCATCCTGTATAGTTGTTGGTTTTGCTTTAAATATTACTTTCGGTAATAATATTTAGGCTATAGTCAACCTTATTTAGGGAGTCTGGAATTAATAATTATAACGGAGGATCTATGTCGGAAGGAAAAGTAAAAGAAAAGAAAAAAAAGACAACAGCAAAAGAGCCGTTAGCAAGTATGGCTGATAAAACAGTATACAAGGCTCTTGGATTGAGCGGAGGTATTTTTGGCGCTGCCCCGTGTGCGATTGATGTCAAGAATGACAGGATCGTCAGGATAAGGCCTCTTCATTTTGATGCCAAATATGATCCCAAGACCTTCAATCCATGGAAAATCACCAAAAATGGGAAGACCCTTGAACCGATGTACAAGGCGCTTCCCTCACCTTTCAGCCTTGCCTATAAAAAACGCGTATATTCCCCAAACAGGATTAAATACCCGTTAAAGAGGGTTGACTGGGATCCGGATGGAGAGCGTAACACCCAGAACAGGGGTAAGAGCAAGTTTGTAAGGATATCATGGGATGAGGCAACAGATATCATCGCAAAAGAGATTAAAAGGCTGCACAAACAGTATGGCCCGTGTACCATCCTGATACAGGGCGACGGCCACGGCGAGTGTATGTTTGTTCATGCAACCCACGGTTCATCCTCGCTGCTGCTTGACAAGATGGGCGGATTCACCCAGCAGATCAGAAACCCTGACTCATGGGAAGGCTGGTACTGGGGTTCAAAGCATGTCTGGGGCTCTGGCCTTATAGGCATGATGAATCCGGCTAATAACATAATAAAAGACATCTCTGAACATACCCAGCTTCTCCTTGTATGGGGCGGTGACCCTGAGACAACACCATGGGGCTTCAGGGGCCAGTATGCGAGCAATATTATGAGGTTCTGGTCTGAGATCGGGATCAAGCAGATATATATCTGCCCTGACCTGAACTATGCAGCGGCTATCCATGCAAACAAGTGGATACCTGTGCTGCCCAATACGGATGCTGCCCTGCAGCTTGCCATCATCTATATGTGGGTCAAGGAAGGAACCTATGACAAGGAGTATATAAAGACCCATACAGTTGGTTTTGACAAGATAAAGGCATATGTTTTGGGAGAAGAGGACGGCGAACCCAAGACACCTGAATGGGCCTCAAAGAAGTGCGGCGTGCCCGAATGGACCATTAAGGCCCTTGCAAGGGACTGGGCAAAGAAGGTTTGCACAATAGGCCACTATTTTGGCGGCGGTATGATAAGAGGTCCGCTGGCACATGAACCGGCAAGGCTTGAATGCGTTCTCTTAGGGATGCGCGGACTTGGAAAACCTGGTGTTCATCAGGCACAGATTGCATACCAGGGCATGCCCAGGAACATAGTCTCCAAGAAGACAGGCAGCCATATGGGCATGTTTGAGCGCCTCAAGGGCACCAAGTACGGTGACAGGCTTTTAAAACCGCACAGCATAACACCTACTGCATGGGGCAAGCAGATGATCCCCAAAACAATGATAGAAAAGGCTATCAATGAGGGCAAGATAGATTTCTATGGCACAGGCGGCCATGAGGTTCCGACCTCTGACCAGTTCGTAAAGTACTCCTATCCTATACCAAAGGAGAAGGGCGGCACCGAGATTCATATGATCTGGACAGATACACCGTGCCGTATCACATGCTGGAACTGCGGTAATGATGTTATTGATACCGTAAGAAATCCCAAGATAGAATTTGTCCTGGCACAGCATCCCTGGCTTGAAAATGATTGTCTGTATGCGGATATAATCCTGCCGATTAAGACTATTGTTGAGACAGATGACATCTCTCCATGCGTAAGGGACGGTGAAAGTTTCCAGAGCCTTGTGCGCATGAAACCGGCTATTCCGCCTATTGGTGAGGCATTGTCAAATTATGAGGCAGTTTGCGAGATTGCCAAGAAACTCAATATGTATGATGAGGTTACAGAGAAAAGATCTGTTCCCGACCTGATCAAGGATGTATTCTATGGTCTGGGTTTTGGCGACTATATCTCCTATGAAGAGTTTGAGGAAAAGGGGTACTATGTTCTGCCGGTTGCCGAGGACTGGGAAGATGATGTTGCAGGCCTCTATAATTTCTACAAGGATCCTGTGAAGAACCCGCTCCCGACGCCATCAGGAAAGCTTGAATTCTATTCAGAGCGTATAGCAAAGCACTTCCCGGATGATAAGGAGCGCGGGCCATATCCGAAATGGATAGAAAGAAGCGAAACCCATGACGAGAGAATATCAAGCGAAAGGGCCAAACTCTATCCACTGCTTCTTATGTCCAACCACGGCAGGTGGAGGGTTCATGCCCAGTGCGATGATATAACCTGGACAAGAGAGGCATACACAGGAAAGGTTCTGGGTTTTGACGGTTATAAATATGAACCCTGCTGGATCAACCCCAAGGATGCCAAGGCAAGAGGGATCAAGGACGGGGATATTGTCAGGGTCTTTAATGAAAGAGGCGGCGTGCTTTGCGGCGCCAGGGTTTTTGAGAGGGTAATGCCAGGGGTTGTTTCTGTAGACCACGGCGCAAGGGCTGATGCAATCATCCCTGGTAAACTAGACAGAGGAGGCGCCATCAATACGGTTACACCGGCAGGGCTTACTTCAAAGAACTGCGCAGGCCAGGCTACAAGCGGGTTCCTGGTGGATATCGAAAAGGTTACTCCTGAGCAGATGGGTAAATGGATGAACGACTACCCTGATGCCTTCAACAGAGAATATGATCCGGATTCAGGTCTTAGATTTGACGCCTGGGTTGAAGGGAGGAAATAATTATGTCAAAGAAAGTATTTGTAATAGATATCAAAAAGTGTAACGGATGCCATGCCTGCCAGATAGTCTGCAAGGATGAGCATGTTGGAAATGACTGGTCACCCATAGCCAAACCCCAGCCCGATGCAGGTCAGTTCTGGATGGAACTTACCGAGCGGGTAAGGGGCACTGTGCCGAAGGTAAAGGTGGCATACCGTCCTCATCTCTGCATGCATTGCGACAATGCGCCATGTATAGAAGCCTGTCCTGTTGAAGGCGCCCTGTACAAGAGGGAAGATGGCCTTGTTATTATTGATTCAGTAAAGTGCTCCGGCTGCAGAAACTGTCTGGATGTCTGCCCGTATGATGCCATTTTCTATAATGATGACCTCAATCTGGCACAGAAATGCACAGGTTGCGCCCATCTCCTGGATGACGGCTGGGTAGAGCCAAGATGCGCTGATGCATGTCCGACAGGGGCGCTGAAGTTCATGGATGAAGATGAGGCCAAGAAGCTCATATCCAAGGCCGAGGTCTGGAAGCCTGAGCTGAAGAAACAGGTAAAACCAAGGGTATACTATCTCAACCTGCCAGGCAGATTTATAGCAGGAACAGTGTATGACCCGAAGGCAAAGGAAATCATAGAGGATGCGGACTGTGTTCTTACCGATGCAGCAACTGGAAAGACCTACAGCGTCAAGACAGACAACTATGGTGACTTCTGGTTTGAAAATCTGGGCGAAGGCGAATACAGCCTCCAGATAACAAAGGGCAAAAAGAAAGAGGTATTTAAAAAACTCGATACTACCCTTGAAGACATTAACCTGGGCGACATACCCATGTAATTTTTAAAACAAAAGGCCCTGTAAAAAATCAGGGCCTTTTGTTTCTTCTCATTCATATTCCCATT
>CAYWRH010000141.1:0-11689 GCA_964460435.1 uncultured Desulfatiglans sp. | reverse complement strand
TAAAAAATTATATATAAAAAAAGAAAATATCATGGCCGATCAAAATTCAAAATCAGTTACTTCTACCGTTGATAATACAAAGGTAAAAAAAAGGAACCAGCAGATGCCTGAAAAAAGGGACTCAGACATAAAAATAAAAAAACAGGCAGAGAAGATAAATATTATCAAGGTCACAAGCCAGTTTTTAAAAGATGCAAAAACCGAATTTAAAAAGGTTAAATGGCCTACAAGGAAAGAACTGATAGCATCAACAACAATAGTTATTATTCTTGTTATTTTTGTGGCATTATATCTTAGTCTGGTGGATTTCGGCCTGATGAGTATTATAAATAAAATTATAGGTTAATTTCAGAGAAATAATATGAACGAAGAGAAAAACGCTGGCTTAAAATGGTACATTGTTCATACCTATTCAGGATTTGAGAATAAAGTAAAGTTGAATCTTGAGGAAAGGGTAAAGGCTCTGAAACAGGAAAAATATTTCGGAAAGATCCTTGTGCCGACAGAACAGGTTGTCGAGTTAAAGAAAGGTCAGAAAAAGACATCCTCAAGGAAGTTTTATCCCGGTTATATTATGGTACAGATGGTACTTAACAAGGATACATGGCACACGGTCCGGAATACAGCGAAGGTGACCGGTTTTCTTGGTGGCGGAAGTGAACCATACCCTGTCCCTGACAGTGAGGCTGAAAGGATCATTCTCCAGATGGAGGAGGGTATTACAAAACCAAAACCGAGATATTCTTTTGAGGAAGGCGATGAAATAAGGGTAGTTGATGGGCCTTTTAGCAATTTTCAGGGAACAGTAGAAGAAGTCAAACCTGATAAGGAAAAGCTGAGGGTATTAATAACAATATTCGGGCGTGCAACCCCGGTTGAACTGGATTTTATACAAGTCAATAAGATATAAGAGGATTCTAATGGCCAAGAAAATTATAGGAAGCGTAAAACTGCAGGTAAAAGGAGGTCAGGCAAACCCCTCTCCTCCCATCGGCCCCGCTCTTGGGCAGCATGGTGTAAATATAGCTGAATTCTGTAAGGCATTTAATGCCAGGACACAGGATAAAATGGGAACAGTCATTCCTGTAATAATCACAATTTACGCTGACAGGACTTTCTCGTTCATCACTAAAACTCCGCCGGCGTCGGTGTTGCTGAAGCAGGCTGCAAAGATTGCCAAAGGGTCCGGGGTTCCGAACAGAGAAAAGGTTGGCGAGGTTACAATGAAACAGGTCGAAGAGATTGCCAAGACAAAGTTTGAAGATTTAAATGCATATAATATGGCAGGTGCAATAAAAATTATTGAAGGTACCGCCAGGAGCATGGGGCTTAAGGTAACTCAATAGTTGTTGATGATTTATTATCAATTAAAATTTGAAAGTCAGAGAGAAATAAAATGCCTAGAAGAGGAAAAAAATATAAATCAGTAGCAGTAAATATAGACAGACTTAAAAGATACAACTTTTCCGACGCTATTAAGCTCGTGCTTGATTGTCATGTCGCTAAATTCGATGAGACTGTTGACATTGCAGTAAGGCTGAGTGTCGATCCAAGGCACGCAGATCAGATGGTCAGAGGAACTGTAGCCCTTCCCCATGGAGTTGGAAAGACAGTAAGGGTACTCGTCTTTGCAAAAGGTGAAAAGGAAAAAGAGGCTCTTGATGCGGGCGCTGACTATGCAGGATCAGATGAGTATGTTGAAAAGATACAGGGTGGATGGCTTGAATTTGATAAGACTATTGCGACTCCTGATATAATGGGCACTGTAAGCAAGCTTGGACGCGTCCTGGGGCCAAGAGGTATGATGCCAAATGCCAAGCTGGGTACTGTTACCTTTGATGTTGGCAAGGCTGTTCAGGAGATAAAGGCCGGTAAGATAGAGTTCAAGGTGGAAAAGGCCGGTATTGTTCATGCCCCGATGGGCAAGGTTTCATTTGGGCCTGAAAAACTTACTGATAATATAAGCGCTTTCATGGATACTATTCTCAGACTTAAACCCCCGGCAAGTAAAGGTACATATCTTAAAAGTATTGCCATATCAACAACCATGGGACCTGGAATAAAAATAGATCCACTTTTCACAAAGGAGTTATTTAACAGGCAATAGCTTTACATTTAATTAAAAAGGATGAATAAAAATTTGTAAAAATTAGAATCATTCAATTAAAATAATTTTTTGTGGTCTTTAACACATGAAATTATACGGATTATGAATGATTATATAGTCAAAGACAGCGGGTGCAGTGAAATTGCTTAAAAATGCCTGCTCAGACTATGCTATTGGCTTCTCTCCTAACAGCATACCCCTGTTTTTGACCAAATATTAATGTCAGGACAGGAGGAGGTGATAATACTTGGATAAGGATAAGAAAAAGGTTTTCATCGAGGAGATGAAAGAAAGGCTTCAAAAGGCCAAGGCAACATTTGTTGTCGATTATCAGGGTCTCGACGTAGGATCCATGGACAAGATCAGAAATGAACTCAGAAAGATCGATGCCGAATTTTACGTTGTAAAGAACAGGCTTTTAAAAATTGCAAGCAAGGGTACCGGGACTGAATCAATTGCTGATAAGTTTGTTGGGCCATGCGCTGTAGCCATTAGCTATTCAGACGTTGTTGCACCGGCAAAGGTTCTTGTTGACCTTGATAGAGATCTCAACAAGCTGGATCTGAAGGTCGGACAGATATCCGGTAAAATGATGGATCTGGAAGGCATAAAAAGGCTTGCAAAACTTCCGGGCAGAGAGCAGCTTCTGGCTCAGGTACTGTCTGCAATGCAGGCTGTGCCAACTTCATTTGTCAGGGTTACAAATGGCGTTCTTGTCAACCTGATGAATGCATTGAAGGCAATTGAAACCGCTAAAGCTGAAGGCAAGCAGATTCCGCAAACAAATTAAAATACTAAAAAATATTAGGAGGATATATATACAATGGCCAATATCACAAAGAATGATGTAGTAGATTTTATAGCAAATATGACAGTTCTTGAACTCTCTGAGTTCGTAAAAGAACTTGAAGAAAAATTTGGTGTTAGCGCTGCTGCCCCTGTGGCAATGGTAGCCGCTGCTCCTGTAGAGCAGGCCGCTGCAGCTGTTGAGCAGACAGAGTTTAACGTAATACTTACAGCAACAGGCGATCAGAAGATTCAGGTTATCAAGGAAGTCCGCGCAATCACAGGATTGGGCCTCAAGGAGGCTAAGGCACTTGTTGACGGTGTTCCTGCTCCTGTTAAAGAGGGTATTCCACATGATGAAGCGGAAGCCATCAAGAAACAGCTTGAAGCTGCTGGTGCAAGCGTAGAAATAAAGTAGTATTATCAGTTGATCTCCTGATGGAACTTTTCGAAGTGACCGGATGGGGCATAGTATAATTATTAGCAGTTTTTTAAATAGAATTAAGGTTTAAATAACACAAACAGGGAGATCCCATGAAAGAGATGAATGGTGTGAGGCGTCGTGTAAGAAGGAATTTCGGTAAAATAGGAAAGACTATTGATATTCCGAATCTTATTGAAGTACAGAAGCACTCATATAAACGTTTTCTACAAATGGATGTTAAGCCTGAGGATCGCGAAGATACAGGTCTTCAGAGTCCTTTTAAAAGCGTATTCCCTATTCAGGATTTCAGTAATACGTCATCACTGGAATTTGTTAAATACTCTTTCGAACCTGCCAAATATGATGAAACTGAATGCCTCAGCAAGGGGATGACCTATGAAGCCCCTCTGAGGCTTACTGCACGTTTACTTGTCTTTGATACAGATTCTGAAAGCGGGACTAAAAGCATAAGGGATATAAAGGAGCAGGAGATATATTTCGGCACTATACCCATGATGACCAGCAGAGGGACTTTCATCATAAATGGCACGGAAAGAGTCATAGTCAGCCAGCTTCACAGGTCTCCCGGTGTGTTTTTTGATCATGACAAGGGAAAAACACACAGCAGTGGCAAATTATTATACTCAGCCAGAATCATACCCTTAAGGGGATCCTGGCTTGATTTTGAATTTGACCCCAAAGATCTGCTGCATGTCAGGATAGACAGGCGAAGAAAGTTCCCTGCAACGACATTTTTAAAGGCACTTGGTTATTCAACCCGCGAGCTGCTTCTGGAATTTTATGATACGGAAAAGATCTATATCAGTGAGGAAGGATGCTTCAGGGATTTAAATTTTGATAATCTATACAGAAAAAGGCTTACAAAGGATATCACGGCACCCAATTCTAAAAAGATAATAGCCAGAGTGGGTGAAAAATATACAAAACGTCTTCACAAGATGCTTGAAACCGCGGGAGTGGAAAAGCTTCCAATTAATGTTGAAGATGTTGAGGGAAGAATACTTATTGATGACCTGATTGATCAGGAGACTGGTGAGGTATTGATTGCGCGTAACCAGGCAATCACCGCCCAGAATATCGAATTATTGTTACAAAAGGGGATAAAAGAGGTTGAATGCCTTGTGCTTGATTCCCCTAATGCCAGTCCTACTATCCATGATACCATGCTTCTGGATAAGATTGACAATGCTGAAGAGGCAAAGCTTGAGATATACAGGAAGATGAGGCCCAGCAGCCCGCCCACTCAGGAGGTTGCAAACAATTTCTTTAATAATCTGTTCTTTAATATCACCTCCTTTGATCTTTCAACAGTCGGCAGGCTGAAACTGAATCATAGGCTGAATTTTGAAGATGTGCCTAATGACTTAAGGACACTGAGGAAAGAGGATATTATCGTTATTGTCAAGGAGCTTATCAGGCTGAAAAATACTGAGGCATCGGTGGATGACATAGATAACCTCGGCAACAGACGCGTAAGGGCTGTCGGCGAGTTGCTGGAAAACCAATACAGGATTGGCCTCGTCAGGATGGAACGGGCAATAAAGGAGAGGATGAGCCTCCAGGAGGTAGAGACTTTGATGCCCCATGATCTGATCAATTCCAAGCCTGTTTCTGCTGTTGTGAAGGAATTTTTCGGAACAAGCCAGCTTTCACAGTTTATGGATCAGACAAATCCCCTCTCCGAGGTAACCCATAAAAGAAGACTTAGCGCACTCGGTCCTGGAGGCCTTACACGAGAGAGGGCAGGGTTTGAGGTGCGCGATGTGCATCCGACCCATTATGGCCGCATCTGCCCGATCGAGACACCTGAAGGGCCTAACATAGGGCTTATCGTATCCCTAAGCACATTTGCCAGGGTCAATGAATATGGTTTTATAGAGACACCTTACAGGCATGTTGAGAATGGCAAGGTCACAAGGGAGATATCCTATCTCTCTGCCCTTGATGAAAGAAATTATCCGATTGCCCAGGCAAATGCCCCGCTTAACAGCAAAGGTGAATTTATCAACAAAGAGGCAGATGTCAGGATTGAAGGAGAGGCAATGCGTGCTCCTGTTGAAGAAATCAGGTATATGGACGTATCACCTGACCAGCTTGTTAGTGTTTCTGCCAGCCTGATCCCTTTCCTGGAACATGACGATGCGAACAGGGCCCTTATGGGTTCCAACATGCAGCGTCAGGGAGTGCCTCTTTTAAAGGCAAAGGCCCCGCTGATTGGCACCGGCATTGAAGGCGTTGTGGCCAAGGACTCGGGTGTAACGGTTGTTGCCCAGCATGACGGAGTAATTGAGGATGTTGATTCATCAAGAATCGTTATCAGGACAACAGCCAATGAGGAAAAGGACGAGGAGGTTGAGATCCATAAACTGGTAAAATACCAGAGATCAAACCAGAATACATGTTACAACCAGAGGCCTATTGTTAAACAGGGCGATGTTGTGACAAAGGGCCAGATAATCGCTGATGGCCCGGCCACCGAGATGGGAGAGCTCGCGCTTGGCCAGAATGTTATGGTCGCATTTATGTCCTGGGGCGGCTACAATTTTGAAGACTCAATTATTGTTAGCGAACGGGTTGTAAAGGAAGATATCTACACCTCTATTCATATTGAAGAATTTGAGGTGGTTTCACGGGATACAAAACTCGGCAAGGAAGAGATAACAAAAGATATACCCAATGTTGGTGAAGAGGCCCTTAAAAATCTGGATGAAAGCGGTATTGTCAAGATAGGGGCAGAGGTAAAGGTTGGAGATATTCTTGTAGGCAAAATAACCCCGAAGGGAGAAACGCAGCTTTCTCCTGAAGAAAAGCTCTTAAGGGCTATATTCGGTGACAAGGCAGGGGATGTTAAGGATACCTCCCTGAGAGTCCCACCTGGAGTTGAAGGGATTGTTATTGACGCAAAGGTCTTTGCCAGAAGGGGTGTTGACAAGGATAAACGCAGCCAGTTTATTGAAAAGACGGAGATTGCAAAACTTGAAAAAGACCGTTCTGATGAGATTGAGATAGTTGAAAAGAGTGTAAAAAACAGACTTAAAGAACTGCTCAACGGGGTCTCTCTTAAGACTAATCTAAAGGACAAGAAATCAGGCAAGACACTTTTAAGCACAAAAAAGGAGATAACGCCTGAAATTATAGATGAACTTCCTGTAAACGCATGGTCAGGTGCCGATATTAAGGCCTCAATGGACCTAATAGACAAGGTTGAGGCTGTTATAGAAAAGTATAATGCACGTGTTGATCGTGTTAACAGCATTCTTGAGGATAAGATGGAGAAGCTCAGCATGGGCGATGAGCTTGCCCCTGGTGTCATCAAGATGGTAAAGGTATATATCGCTGTAAAAAGAAAATTGTCTGTTGGCGACAAAATGGCGGGTCGGCATGGAAACAAGGGTGTCCTGTCACGCATACTTCCTGTAGAGGATATGCCCTATTTTGCTGACGGAACCCCAGTTGATATAATCCTGAATCCGCTTGGAGTTCCATCAAGAATGAATGTTGGGCAGGTGCTCGAGGCCCATTTGGGCTGGGCTTCAAGGGCGCTTGGAAGGCAGATAGCCAGTGTTCTTGATAATGAAGAGGGAATTGATGCCCTTAAAAAGACCCTTAAAAATATATATTCCTCAAAAGAGTATAACCAGTATTTCAAGGATATGACGGATGCTGATCTCATCTCCTCTTCAAGCCTCCTTAAAGATGGCGTTCACATGGCCTCACCGGTTTTTGACGGCGTGGACGAGGATGAGATACAAAAATGTCTTGAAAAGGCAGGGTTGCCAACAACTGGTCAGACTATCCTTTATGATGGCCGGACAGGCGAGGCTTTTGAACAGCCTGTTACCGTGGGTATCATGTATATCCTGAAGCTGCATCACCTGGTTGATGATAAGATACATGCGCGTTCTATCGGGCCCTATTCGCTCGTTACCCAGCAGCCTCTGGGAGGCAAGGCGCAGTTTGGCGGCCAGAGACTTGGTGAAATGGAGGTCTGGGCAATGGAGGCATATGGCGCTGCCTATTCATTGCAGGAATTCCTTACAGTCAAATCCGATGATGTAGCAGGCCGCACACGCATGTACGAACGGATTGTAAAGGGGAACAATATCCTGGAATCAGGTTTGCCCGAATCCTTTAAGGTATTGATAAAGGAATTGTTGAGCCTGGGCCTTGAATTCCAGCTTCTTGAAGATATTAACAGCTGATCAAAATAGTGGTTTTAAATGAGCAATTTTAATACTGTAAAAAATGATAATTTTTTTAATTTAGGAGGAGACATTGGAAGAACTATATAACTTCTTTACGAAGCCAAAGGATCCATCAAGTTATAACGCTGTAAGGATCTCTCTGTCATCCCCTGAAATGATCCTTGAGCGGTCTTATGGAGAGGTCAAAAAGCCTGAGACCATCAACTATCGTACCTTCAAGCCTGAAAGAGACGGTCTTTTCTGTTCAAAGATATTCGGCCCTATAAAGGACTATGAATGTAACTGCGGCAAATACAAGAGGATGAAACACCGCGGAATCATATGCGAAAAGTGCGGTGTTGAGGTTATCCAGTCCAAGGTGCGCAGAGAACGTATGGGCCACATCAGGCTTGCTTCTCCTGTAGCACACATATGGTTTTTAAAATGCCTTCCATCCAAGATCGGCAACCTTCTGGATCTAACTCTGAAGGATCTGGAAAGGGTGCTCTATTTTGAAAATTTTATAATAATTGATCCCAAGGATACCCCTCTTGTCAAAGGGACTCTTTTAAATGACGAGCAGCTTTATAAGGCAAAAGAGGATTTCGGTGACAGGTTCGAATATGGTATTGGGGCTGAAGCGATCCAGAAAATGCTTATGGCCCTGAATCTTGATGAGCTCTCAGTATCCCTGAGAGAGGAGATGGTCAGCACAAAATCTGAGGCAAAGAGGAAAAAGCTTACAAAGCGGCTCAAGGTCATAGATGCCTTTAAAGAATCCAAAAACAGGCCTGAGTGGACTATTATGAATGTTATTCCGGTACTTCCTCCTGACCTCAGGCCACTGGTACCCCTGGATGGCGGAAGGTTTGCCACTTCAGATCTGAATGACCTTTACCGCAGGGTGATAAACAGAAATAACAGACTGAAAAGGCTCTTAGAACTGAATGCTCCTGATATTATTGTACGCAATGAAAAGCGTATGCTTCAGGAGGCAGTGGATGTGCTTTTCGATAATGGAAGAAGGGGAAAGGTTGTTACAGGGGCCAATAAAAGGCCATTCAAGTCACTGAGTGATATGCTTAAGGGCAAACAGGGACGTTTCAGGCAGAACCTGCTTGGTAAACGTGTTGACTATTCAGGCCGTTCAGTCATTGTTGTTGGCCCTGACTTAAGGCTTCATCAATGCGGTCTACCGAAAAAGATGGCGCTGGAACTCTTTAAACCGTTTATCTATAACAAGCTTGATGAAAAGGGTTTTGCTACCACAATCAAGTCAGCCAAAAAGATGGTTGAAAGGGAAACCCCTGAGGTATGGGATGCGCTCGATGATGTGGTTAGGGAATACTGTATTCTCCTGAACCGCGCACCGACACTTCACAGGCTTGGTATTCAGGCATTTGAACCCATACTGGTTGAAGGAAAGGCCATTCAGCTTCATCCGCTTGTTTGTACGGCCTTTAACGCTGACTTTGACGGTGACCAGATGGCAGTTCATGTGCCGCTGTCGATTGAGGCACAGGTAGAGGCAAGGGTGCTTATGATGTCCACAAATAACATCCTTTCGCCTGCTGATGGAACGCCTATTATTGTTCCCAGCCAGGATATAGTCCTCGGAATCTACTACATGACAAGAGACAGGATCTTCAGCAAGGGTGAGGGCATGATCTTTGCCAATCCTGATGAAGTAAGGATGGCCTATGATGCCAAGGCCCTTGCACTGCATGCAAAGATAAAGGTGAGAATCAACGGAAAGATAGAGGAGACAACAACTGGCAGGGTATTGTTGAGTGAAATACTCCCTGAAGATCTGCCATTTTCACTCATAAACCAGGTAATGACAAAGAAGAAGCTTATAAACCTGATTAATGAGTGTTACAGGCGTTCTGGAATAAAGGCTACCGTTATTCTTTCTGACAGGCTCAAGGATATGGGGTATAAATACAGCACCATATCAGGTACATCCATAGGCATAAAGGATGTTACAATACCATCCAAGAAAGGCGCCATAATTGAAGAGGCTGAAAAGGAGATCAAAAAGATAGAAGATCAGTACAAGGGTGGTCTTATTACAAATGGAGAGAAGATAAACAAGGCAGTTGATATCTGGACTCAGGCAAATGATCAGATAACATCGGAAATGATGAATGAAATGGGCATTGAAGAGATAAAGGCCCCGGACGGAAGCATTAAAAAGACTGAGAGCTTCAATTCAATCTATATGATGTCCGATTCAGGATCAAGGGGCAGCAAGGACCAGATGAGGCAACTCGCCGGGATGAGAGGCCTGATGGTTAAACCCTCCGGTGAAATCATTGAGACGCCCATTACCTCAAATTTCAGGGAAGGCCTCACCGTTCTTCAGTATTTTATTTCTACTCACGGTGCCAGAAAGGGCCTGGCTGATACAGCACTCAAAACAGCCAACTCAGGTTATCTCACACGAAGGCTGGTGGATGTTGCACAGGATGCGGTTATCACCATGGAAGACTGCGGCACGGTTGATGGCATCTGGGTAACCCCGCTCATGGAGGGTGGTGAAATCATCCAGAGGGTCGGTGAAAGGGTGCTTGGAAGGGTTGTTCTTGAGGATGTATATGACCCGATTACCAATGAGCTTCTTATACCGGCAAATGAGCTCATTGATGAGGCAAAGGTTAAACTGATTGAAGATGCAGGCCTTGAGAAGGTGCTGATCCGGTCGGTGCTTACATGTCAGGCAAAGGATGGTATATGCAAAAAATGTTATGGACGCGATCTGGCACATGGCCATGAAGTAAATATAGGTGAAGCAATAGGAATTATTGCCGCCCAGTCCATAGGTGAACCTGGCACCCAGCTTACCATGAGAACCTTCCATATCGGCGGTACTGCCAGCAAGAGGGTTGAGCAGACAACTATACAGGCAAGGAATGAAGGCAAGGTAAGCTTTATTGATCTTAAAACAGTAAAGAATGCTGAAGGCAGCCATATTGTTATGAATAGAAACGGCGAGATATCCATTATCAGCGCTGGTGGCCGTGAAATAGAGAGATATCCCGTTACCTACGGTGCAATCCTTAAGGTAAAGGACGGTCAGGCCATAAAGGCGGGCCAGATACTTGCAGAATGGGACCCCTATACCATCCCGATCCTTACGGAGGTTGAAGGTACTGTCAAGTTTGGTGATATACTGGACGGGGAAACCATGCAGGAAAAACGGGATAATGTAACTGGAAGGATCAGCCGTTTTATTATTGAGTCAAGACAGGGTGAACTCCGTCCGAGGATATCAATAAAGGATGCTGATAATAAGACAGCCAATCTGCCAGGCTCAATAAAGGGTCAGGCCAGATATCACTTGCCCATAGGTGCCATCATCATGGTAAATGAGGGTGATCTTGTCAAGGCAGGCACTGTTCTGGCAAGAATACCAAGAGAAACCACAAAGACAAAGGATATCACAGGGGGCTTACCGAGGGTTGCCGAGCTGTTTGAGGTGAGAAAACCCAAAGAAAATGCTATCTTAAGTGAAATTGACGGCACGGTCTCATTCGGCCAGTACAGCAAAGGGCGTAGAAGGGTAATAATCACTCCTGAAACAGGTGAGCCGGTTGATTATTTCATTACAAAGGGAAAGCATGTCAGTGTCCTTGAGGGCGACTATGTGAGGGCCGGTGAACCCCTTATGGATGGTTCAGCCAATCCTCATGATATTCTGAAGATCAGAGGGCTCAAGGAGCTTGCAAAATATCTGGTGAATGAGGTACAGGAGGTTTACAGGCTTCAGGGTGTTTCTATAAATGATAAACACATAGAGGTAATAGTAAAACAGATGCTGCGCCAGGTTACCGTCAAGGATGTCGGCTCCTCAGGATTTTTACTCGGCGAACAGGTTGAAAAATGGAAATTCGAAGAGGAAAACAGCCGCATTATTGAAAAGGGTGGTGTCCCGGCAACGGCTGAGCCGCTTCTTCTTGGGATTACAAAGGCCTCCTTGAGTACCGAGAGTTTTATCTCGGCAGCATCTTTCCAGGAGACAACAAAGGTACTGTCAGATGCAAGTATTGCCGGTAAGATTGATCGGCTAAAGGGTTTAAAGGAAAATGTTATTATGGGAAGGTTGATCCCCGCTGGAACAGGTATAAAAGAATACTCAAAAAAAGAAACGATTTGTTAAGGAACTAC
>CAYWRH010000140.1:0-11699 GCA_964460435.1 uncultured Desulfatiglans sp. | reverse complement strand
GCGCCTGGCAAAGAATTCTATCCGGCGCTTTTTTATCTATTTTAGTGAGTTATGTTTAACCATTTGGGCAAAAATGCTGAACAATACCCTCTTAATTTTGCAAAACTGTCTGTTCCCTTCAGGGCAACCTCATGCCCTCACACCATATAGACACACCCGGCCAATTCACAAGGCTGGCTATCTTTTTGCCATTTCATACATCTGCATGGTGGAGCTTTTATGCATGCCCATCAGATTCATTGGCACCTGTTGCTTAAGTTCATCCACTGTCCATCTCCCGCCGTACTTGATGAGCGAGCTCTGCCATTCAGCCTCTGAATAGAGATGTATGCTCTGGCCTCCAACAAAAAATACTGACCCGCTGATCTGTGAGGCATCATCTGTGGACAGGTAACAGATAAAAGGCGCAAGGTCATCAGGGCTCGGGCTCATATTGAGCGGCAATTTGTAATTATTGAAGACCCAAGGGCCCTGACCCTCGGGCATGGCCTTTTCATATGCATCTATCTCAAAGGATGCCCTGGTTAGCGCATTGGGGGCAAAGGCATTGCAGGTTATCCCGTACTCTATCACCTCCTGGGCAACAGCAAATGTAAGGCCAACAACACCGGCATTGGCAGCAGAGTAATGGGCCTGGCGTATGCCCCCTCCCTTGAATGCACCCGATGTGCAATTGATGATCCGCCCTGACCTCTGTTTAATCATATGGGGCAGGGCATGCCGGATCGTGTTAAAATATGCCTTTGGCTTTATACCGCAAACGTGATCCCACATCTCTTCGCTCATCTCCCATATGGGGCTGAATGAAAATGTCCCTGCAACATTTACGAGGATATCTATTTTGCCAAATCTGTCTACTGCGGTCTGGATCAGCTCGCCCGCTGTTTTAAAATTACTTGCATCGCCAAAAAAGGCTACTGCCTCTCCGCCTGCATCCCTTATGGCCTTTGCAGTGGTCTCGGCATCACCCTTTGCCTCTTCGGATTTCTTTTTAAGAGCCTCTTTTTCTTCACTATTTAGCTTCTTAACAAGGGACTCATCCATGATCGCAAAACCCGTTGATCCGGGTTTGCGGTTATTTGTAACAACCTTTGCACCCTCTTTTGCCATTGCAATGGCAATGCTGCGGCCAATACCCTGGCCTGAACCTGTAACTACCGCTACCTTGCCCTTCAAATTTTCACCCATTTTTGCGCCTCCTTAGGTTCTTGTCAAATTATGCCTAAACTCTATTTTCAATATATAGAATTAACAATAAGGTTTCAACACCATAATCAGCCAAAAGATTTATTTGAAGTTTAAAGAGGTTAAATCTAACAAGTCTATTTTCCTTCTATTTTTATCCAATGTCATATATACTCGCGGTATCAAAATGATATTAGGCATTAACCGGCAATGTCAAAATGGAATGCAGGATATTCTCCCTTATTCCGACATATTCTGCTCTTAATTGGATAATGATTTTACTTTAACTCTGTTAAGGCTGAAAAATCAGGGGCAAGAAAAGTGAATACCATTATTTTTACAGACCTGGACGGCACTCTCTTAAACCATGATGACTATTCATATGCTAACGCATTACCCTCCCTGAATAAGATCAGGCAGGCAGCAATACCCCTGATATTTACCACAAGTAAAACTAACTGTGAGACCGAGATCCTTCAGATGGAAATGGGCGTGGATGATCCATCTATTGTGGAGAATGGGGCCGCAATATGCCTTCCTGCCAGATATGCTGATCTATTACTGAAAGATATAATTTGCGAGCTCTCTACCCGGATTTCGCTGACCATTCAGTTAGGCATGGCATATGGGAGGATAAGGGCATTTATTGATGAAATCAGGGATCAGTTTAACATCAGGGGTTTCGGGGACATGTCAGCAAGCGAAATTTCCGAAATTACAGGTCTTACGCTTAAAAGGGCGGAATATGCAAAGCAGCGTCAATATACTGAACCTTTTATGCTGAAAAGGGATGAGGATATCCACATGCTTCAGGATGCTGCAATAAAGCGTGGTATCAAGATTACAAAGGGGGGAAGGTTTTATCATATGACCGGTATCCATCAGGATAAAGGCGAGGCAGTAAAGATAGTCCGAAAAATCCTTGACCAGAAGAGAGGAGTAAAACATCTGACAATCGGCCTGGGTGACAGCATCAATGACATACCAATGCTTAATAGTGTTGATATACCGGTTCTTATTCCCAACCCTGAGAAGGAGTCGCCAGATATAAACCTGCCCGGCCTCATCAGGGCTACAGATGCAGGGGCAAAGGGCTGGAATGATGTTATATGGAGGCTATTAACAGAACTGTAATTAACCACAGGGCTGCCCCGGTTATCAAGTATTTAACCCGCAGCAATCTGAGAAAGTAACCAGAAATAATATACTGGAGGTAATAACAGATGACATCAGCCATGAGATTTTCCACAGCATTAAGGCAGCATGTGCGAAACAAGATCGAACAGATGGATCATGCGGATATAGTAGTTGGCGTTCCATCATTTTCCAGCGCCTTAACAATTGAAAATGTGCTCAAAACAATCTTTAAGGGAATTAAAAAATACTACCCTGAACGCAAGGCATTTATTGTTATCTCCGATGGCGGCTCCACTGACGACACCAGAGAGGTGGCGAGGCTTGTAGATCCAAAGTCCTATAATATTGACAGCATAGTCACAATTTACAGGGGACTCCCTGGCAAGGGATCAGGGTTAAGGGCAGTCCTTGAGATAGCAGCCTTTCTGAAGGCAAGGGCAATTGCATTTTTTGACTCCGACCTGATGTCAATCACCCCTGAGTGGGTTAAAAACCTGATTGATCCTGTCATGGATGGGTATGACTTTGTTGCGCCTGACTATAACAGGTATAAGCTTGATGGGACTATTACCAATACAATTGCATATAATCTTACAAGGGCCTTATACGGACGGAAGATACGCCAGCCGATCGGGGGTGATTTTGGCGTATCACCTGCGCTTGTCAGACATTACCTTAACCAGGATGTGTGGGAGACCGATGTGGCCAGGTTCGGTATAGATATCTGGATGACCACCTCGGCAATTGTAGGCGGATTCAGGATCTGCCAGGCCAAACTCGGGGCAAAGGTTCATGGCCACAAGGACCCCACATCTGATCTTGGCCCCATGTTCAGGCAGGTTGTGGGCACCACATTCCAGCTTATGACACAGTACCAGGATTACTGGATGAATGTGAAAGGATCAAAGGAGGTGCCATCCATCGGCGAGGCTGCCGGCCAGGAGGCTGAGCCATTTGAGATTGACCATGCAGGCCTTATTGAATATTTCAGGGTTGGAATGAAGAATTTCGGCGGGGTGTGGCAGAATATAATTTCTGAAAGCGACATGAGGCTGATAAATGATCTTGCCAATGTCGATAACCCTGACAAGTTCAACCTTCCGATCGAGACATGGGTGAGGATTGTTTATAAGTATGCAGGCACATTTCAGGAATCGCCCAGACAGCGTTTCAAGATAATTGATACAATGATCCCCCTTTATTACGCACGTATAGCCTCGCTTGTAAATGAATTAAAGGACAAGAACGCAAAGGAGGCAGAAGATCATTTCGAGGCCCAGGCCAAATGTTTCGAAGATCTGAAGGGGTATATGATTGAGATATGGAACAGGAAAGGGGGCTCATAAAATGACCGATTTCAGCGAGAGCGGTATCATCACTACACTGCAAAACCTGGTAAACAGATCTGCCGCAGACTTTAACAGGGAACTGAAGGATATTTCGAGAGACAAGAATATGGTGCTGCTTCTCCCTGCCCTGGTCTCTGAATTTGACGGCCCTGCAATGCCCAATATTATCAATGGCCTTATGGAGGTGGAGTATCTCCATAAAATCGTTTTATCCCTGGACCAGGCGGAAGAGGGGCAGTTTAAAAAGATCAAAGAGATAATGGGCCGGTTGCCTTCAAAGGTAAGGGTTGTGTGGCATGATGGCCCAAGAGTGAAATCCCTTCTTCAGGAGCTTAAGAATGCGGACTTCACTCTTGGCGAACCCGGCAAGGGCAGGTCTGTATGGATGACCATGGGTTATATACTTGCTGACCCGTATGTGGATGCCATTGCCCTCCATGACTGCGATATTGTTAATTATAATAAGGAGATGCTTGCAAGGTTAATCTACCCTATTGTTCATCCGGCAATGGATTTTGAATTCAGCAAGGGGTACTATGCAAGGGTGACAGACAGGCTTTATGGCCGTGTTACCCGCCTTTTTTATACGCCGCTTATCAAATCAATGAAACGTATCCTGGGATATAATGCATTCATAAATTACCTTTCAGATTTTCGATATGCCCTTTCCGGCGAGTTTGCCTTTGTATGCAACCTGGCACGCAGGATAAGGATATCTCCTACCTGGGGCCTTGAGGTATCAATGTTAAGCGAGGTTTATCAGATGACATCGGTAAACAGGATCTGCCAGGTGGAGATAAGCAATACCTATGAACACAAGCATCAGATCTTAGAAAAAAACAAACCTGACAGGGGGCTTATCCGCATGGCCACAGATATTGCAATGGCGCTCTTCAGGGTATTG
The DNA here is from genome assembly GCA_964460435.1 of uncultured Desulfatiglans sp. Classification (GTDB taxonomy): domain Bacteria; phylum Desulfobacterota; class DSM-4660; order Desulfatiglandales; family HGW-15; genus JAAZBV01. The sequence continues at coordinate 7,124 of CAYWRH010000140.1, read as the reverse complement.
AGCCAGGACGGTATAATAATCAGCCAGTCCTTTTTCAGGACGCTTCTGACATCATATATGCAGGAGGCACGGATATCGATTGAGAAATATAATGCGCTATCACTCCTGAACGGACTGGCCTATGACCGCCACACAGAGATCGAGGCAATAGAGGCATTCATTGGATGCCTGAAGATGGCAATGGAAGAGTTTGTAAAGGACCCTGTAGGCATCCCCATGCTCAGCGCCTGGGTGAGAATAGAGGCAGCCATCCCTGATTTTTCAGACAGGCTCAGGGATGCGGTTGAAGAGGATAACATGTAGTATAGACAAGGCATGCCCTCTCTATACGCATGACCACCAAACTGCTCCATTCTTTTTGGTTTGACGATTATAATTCAACCCTATTTCAAATTATAATATCCCCATACCGGAAACTGGGGCGCCTCTGCCTCCTTGCCATCCTCAGGCGGCCTGGGCTTGAGATATTCAGGCGGCCTTACTATCTCATACCTTAAGGCATTGGGCTTGCATGTAATAATGCAGAGCCCGCATCCCTTGCAGCTTTCAGGTTTAACCCTGGCCTTTACCCTTTTAGGATTACCCTCAACTGGTATAAACTCAATGGCCTCAAAATAGCACCGTTTTTCACATTTTTTACAGCCTGTGCACTTCTCCTCGTCCACCACTGCTGCAAAACGGTTCGGTGTCATGAGGTCATATCGTTTTGCACGCCTGATGGGAAAGAGATTTTCACAGCATGTGTCACAGCAGTAACAGTCTCCCCAGTGCACAAGCCCTGCCCTCTCAGCCTCTTTTGCTGCCTCAAGGGCCTCTTCAAGGCTGACCTCCTTTAAGAGACGTCCTGGCAGATTTATATAGTACTCCCCCCTTGGCCTGTCAAAGGCTGCAAAGCAGGTCATAAGGGGCTTTTCACAGCCATGCCCCCATGAGGTGCGGCATCCGCAAGGGGCAAGTATCCTTCTTTTTGCATTCTCTATCTTGAGTTTGAAATTTTCTTCAGGGAGTATATCCTCCGGTTTGATATTAGGGCTCAGCTCAAGGGCCAGTATGGATGGAGAGATAGGCAGGTTTTTGCCGAACTTTTCTATCATCTCCTCTATATGCTTCATAAATTCGTATGACCATTCATTATAGAAGAAATCCTTCCACAGCTCTTTCTGCTCCTGTGTCATGGCATATGGCCCTGTGTGGGGGGCAGTATCAGCGCAGCACTCATGGTGAAAGGCAAGGAGCGTGGTATGAAATGCATACTGGGTAAGTCCCCTGGTTATCATCCCCTTGTCCACAAGCACATCAAGATGTTTCTGGATGGCCTTTTCATCCATCTTAAGCCGTTCTGACAATTCCTTACATGTGGCAGGCTCGAACAGCTCCATGCAGATCTTTGCCTCTAAAGGTGTAAAGGTCGCCTTTAAAATCTTGAGAAAACGCTCCGATTCCCAGACCCCCAGCTTGTCTGACAGTTCCTTGTAAACAGGATCAAAAGACATATTAGTACCTCCCCATATTATTTAGCATACCTTCAATCCATTCAAACCAGTTTTCCAGCCCCTCGCCTGTTTTGGCGGAGACAGCTATGAGCTTCGCATCAGGATTTAAACCCCTTATAACATCCGGAAATCCCTTCATGTCAAAATCAAAACAGGGTGCAACATCTATCTTATTAATAAGCACAATATCAGCCTCCATGAAAATAACCGGATACTTGTGGGGCTTGTCATCGCCTTCAGGGATGCTCAGGATAACAACATTTTTATGAGCCCCTAAATCAAAATCCGCTGTGCATACAAGGTTGCCCACATTTTCAACAAAAACAAGATCAAGATCATCAAGGTTGAGACTTGCTAACGCCTTTTCTATCATAGCGGCATCCAGGTGGCAGCCGCCCCCGGTGTTGATCTGTATTGCCCTGATGCCAAGCCTAACGATCCTGTCAGCATCTATTGATGATGCAACATCCCCCTCAATCACAGCAGTGCGGTATTTACCCCTGAAATGATCTAGTGCCTTAATAATCAGGCTGGTCTTTCCTGACCCCGGGGATGACATGATATTGATCATCCTTACATAATGTTTGTCCAGTAATTTACGGATATTTATGGCAATCTCCTTGTTGGCCTCCAGAATATCCTTTTTAATGGTTATTTGCCTTTTGTCCAATCAGATGACCTCCATGCTCTCTATGTACAGCTCTCTTCCTCCTACAATCTCAATCACCTTCCTATTACAACGGGGACAGATGAAATCAGCCCTATCCTTCGGAAAAATTATGTCACAATCCCTGCATCTTAACCAGGCCTTTTTATACTCAAATTCAAGGGTGGCGCCCTCTGCTATTGTATTTTTTGACAAGAAGCCGAAATAAAAGATAACCGCATCCTTTTCTATGCCGGTCAGCTCACCCACCGTAAGCTTAATGCTTACTATTTTACGGGCATCTTCATCCCTGGCACTTGATACAGCCTCGGACAACAGATATGTTACTATACTTTGCTCATGCATAGAGGGCCATAATTTCCTTTTAAAATCCTGAACATTATGTAAAATGCACAATATGGGGCAGCGCTTTTTTAGTCAAGAACATATGATCATGATATAAAAAGGGGTAAAAAATGGCAAAACAGCAGGAGCAAAACAGGTATGAAAACTATTTTTTCAGGGATGTAATCCGCGGGGCAATGAAGGAGGAGTGGGGCGGCGAGATGATCGGGCTCGGCGCAATCAAGAGCGATATTATCCCTTCGGATGCAAGGATGACACTCGGGGTAACAGCGGTCAGAAGGCCCTATATGTTTCATGAGCCCCTGCACAAACACCTTTTCACAGAATATTTTTATTTTTTCGGGTCAAACCCGCTTGATATGAATGAGTTTGACGCAGAGGTCCATTATACCTTTGGCCCTGAACGTGAAAAACATATTATAACCTCCCCTACTATTGTGACTGCTGCGCCAGGGGTCTATCACTGCCCCCTTAATTATGTGAAGATCAATAAACCCATATATTGCCTTGAGGCATTTATGACAAAGGGCTATTCAGGGGTGGATTATGGCGAAGATCTTCTGGAGGTGCGTACAGATGAACCTGATTATGACAGGTTTTTTACAAAAGGGGTTATAAGATACAATAAATGGGGCGGTGAGATGATCAGCCTGAATACCGTGCCTGATCATATCCTGCCGGCAGGCGCAAGGCTGAATATGGATTTAACAGTGGTAAAAAAACCATATACATATAATGATGTTACACACAAACATAATTTTACAGAATTCTATCTCTTTTTCGGGTCAAACCCGTTTGACATGAAACAGTTTGATGCAGAGGTGGAGTTCTTTTTTGGAAAGGAAAAGGAAAGATATCTGATCACAGGTCCGACAATTGTGGTGGTGCCGCCAGGTGTTTTTCATTTTCCACTGAATTTCAGCAGGGTTAATAAACCCTTATATTTTCTGGAGGTTTCACTCACTTCAAAATACCGTGCGACAAATTTATAAATCATCTATAGCCCTTGAACAGCATACCGGCAAATCCTGATCCCATTTTCAGGCTTATGTCTCTTCCTTTATTTTCAGATAGCCATTTATCTTTTCAAGCAGTATGTCGGGATTTACCGGTTTTGTTATATAGTCATCCATGCCCGCATCCAGACATATCTTTCTGTCCCCTGCCATTGCATGGGCAGTCATGGCTATAACCGGGACAGCATGATTAATGACATGTGATTCAGGGTCCCTTATTATCCTTGTTGCCTCAAGGCCGTCCATTACAGGCATCTGCACATCCATCAGCACAAGGTTATATGGGATCATGCTCAATAACCTGACCGCCTCCTCCCCGTTTGCAACTGCATCAGCCCTGTATCCAAATTTTTCCAGAAGTTTCAGGGCAAGCTTCTGGTTGATAATATTGTCTTCAGCTATAAGTATTTTTATATTCTGTTTCCTTGCATCTGTTATTGTATGCCGCGTTATGATGGGTCTCTCCTCTTTTTTGCTGCCCTCTTTCTGGCTAAAGGCCATTACAATACAGTCAAACAACTGGCTGCGCCTGACAGGTTTTGTTAGATAGGCAGCATAACCCGCATCCCTCACCTCGGCTGAATCACCCCTCATGCCCCGTGACGAAAGCATGATAAGTATGGTGGATTTTAGCGCAGGGTCTGCCTTTATCTTCCGGCCCAGCTCTATGCCGTCCATATGGGGCATCTGCATGTCAGATATCACACAATCATAGGGGGCATTTGCCTTGACTGCCGCCATCATGAGAATGAGCCCCATCTCGCCATTCCAGGCAGTGTCACATACAAAGCCCCATGCCTCAAGATAGCGCTGAACAATAAGAAGATTGGTTTTATTATCATCAACCACAAGAAATCTTTTGCCCTTGATAGCGGCCGGGGGTGTAAGGATGGCCTCAACCATCCCCTTTTGCTTTTCCATTACTGTTGTGAACCAGAAGGTTGAACCCTCTCCCTTAACGCTCTCAACCCCTATCTTGCCCTTCATCAGCTCTGCAAGCCTTTTGGATATGACAAGTCCAAGCCCTGTGCCCCCATATTTTCTGGTAGTGGAGGCATCCACCTGATGAAAGGATTGAAAGAGCTTTGATATCTCCTCTTCAGATATGCCTATGCCTGAATCCCTTATGCTGAATTTAAGCTCCGCCTCATTCTCATCTTCCCTTTCACAGGATACATGAAGAAGCACATCGCCATACTCGGTAAATTTGACTGCATTGCTGGTAAGGTTAAGGACTATCTGGCGGATCCTCCCCGGGTCGCCCCTTAATAGTGAAGGCACATCCGGTTCAATCTCGTATACAAATTCAATCCCCTTTTTATGGGCTTCAACAGCAGGCAAGGAGACCATCTCTTCCAGTGCATTGCGCAGGTCAAAATCAAGGATCTCCAGATCCATCTTGCCCGCCTCTATCTTGGAGAAATCAAGGATGTCATTGATCAAACTTAACAGTGCATCAGAGGACCTTCTTATAATTTCAAGATGCTCCATCTGCTCTTCATCAAGCTTTGTGTCCAGAAGAAGGCCGGTCATCCCGATTATTGCATTCATGGGTGTCCTGATTTCATGGCTCATATTGGCAAGAAATTCGCTCTTTGCCCTGTTGGCCCTTTCCGCCTCCTCCTTTGATTTTTTCAGTTCCAGCTCCGCCTTTTTGCGGTCAGTGATATCCCTTATAAATGCTATTCCGGCAGGCCTGTTGTCATACATAAGCCTTGCGGCAGATGCCTCTACATATATAACAGAACCATCCTTTCTGATGCACCTGTGTTCATAGCTCTGCCCCTCAAGTTCGCCCCGAACCCTTGCAAGGCTTCTTTCCCTAACCTTCTGTGCATCATCAGGATGGATGATATTGTAAATCCCTACCTGCTCCATCTCCTCTAATGATTCATAACCATATATCTTCAGGTATCTGTCATTCACATAAACATGATGGCCATCCCTTATTATGGCAATGCCGTCATTGGAGTTATCCATAGCAGTCCTGTAGCGCTGCTCGCTCTCTTTGAGCGCAAGTTCTATCTTTTCACGCTCCTCAATCTGCTTTTTGAGCTCCATATTGGCGATTTCAAGCGCGGATGTCCTCTCTTTTACCCTCTCTTCAAGTTCATCTTTTGACTTGAGAAGCTCTTCCTGGTATCTTTTGTTTTCCGAGATATCAGAATAGATTGCAAACCCGCCAATCCTTTTGCCATTATTTATTATGATGGATATCCTGGCCAGGACAGGGATCTTTTTCCCATCCTTCCTTAACCGAGTTGTCTCATACTCAACCCTGTCACCTGTTTCCAGCAGTTTGACCATCTCCAAATGTTTTTCAAAGGCCTCATTAGGAATAAAAAGGGAATCGATCTTTTTCCCGACCGCATCTTCATCAGTAAAGCCAAATATTCTGGTAAACTCCTGATTTATATGAGTAATATATCCATCCTTATCAGTGACCACAATCCCGACTTGTGCATTGCTGAAGATATTTTCAAGTATAATATCCCCTATTTTTCTATCTGAATCGATTACCCTCATATCACTCATATATCTTTACCATTTATTTATTAAAGGAGGTCCGTTTTATTCATTTGCAATAGTTATGCCTTACCACTCACTGTTTTAAATACTGTAATATCAATATGATACGATCATTTCCCCGAATAATGTCAAAATTCCCATCAGGGCAAGGCACTATCCCGACAAAAAATCCTGTTAAAAAAAATTTAAAGTCCAAATTAATTGGTGCCGATGAAGCAGGAAATTTTGTTAAATGGTTTTAAATTTTTAAGCTAATTGGAGGCAACAAACATGAAGAACACAAGAATATTTATGGGCATTTTATTGATAATAGGGTTAATGGTCACCACTTCGCATACATTTGCGGAAGAAAAATATAGTATTGATGAACAGAGCATTAAAAAGATAACAGATATCGCTTCTGATAGGGATAAAACAGAAATTATCTGGAAGGCGATTGTAAAGAACAATTCTGATCAGCCTGTGACATTTGATGTTACTGTTGACTTTGTCAACAGCCAGAATGAGAAGGTCGGCCAGGCAACAAAGACCCGCACTATCCCAGCCGGTGAGTCGAAGGTTGTATCAAACAGGATGGTTCTGGATGGATCAGATGTAAAGGATATCAATTCCGGATACGTTGTGATCTCTAAAGTAGAAGAGAGCGCTGATAAAAAGGGTCAGGTACTAAAGGCCAACCTGGGTGACAGCATCAAGGGAAAATTCAAGAAGATATCTGATAATATGGTAGAGCTTGCCTATAGTGTAAAGTTAAGAAACAATACAGACAAGGCCATGACAAAGGATATAACTGTTGCTTTCATGGATGAATACAGCAGGTCTGTCGGGAGCAAAACAAAGACAACAAGCTCCTTTAATGCGGGTGAATCAAAGGTAATAACCGATACGATTACCCTCACAGCAACAGAGGCAAACCGCATAGCCACAGGGCATGTTACAATTAATGACTAGCATTTACTGCCAATAAAGGCAGACTATATATAAAAGGCACGGGAACAAGATTACCGTGCCTTTTTTTCTCTTTTACACCCACTGATAATTCTCTCTTTTTAGGTGTTATATCTTTATCTCTAT
>CAYWRH010000139.1:0-11770 GCA_964460435.1 uncultured Desulfatiglans sp. | reverse complement strand
TCATGCCCGCGTAAGCGGGCATCCATTGGTTTTAGTTTTTAAAATCTCAAATGGATTCCCGCCTGCGCGGGAATGACAAATAAAAGACTACGATTCTCAAAATCGTTGAATAACGCGTCATTATTGCCGTACTATTTTGGTTTTGTATGTCGTTCAACAAACCTTATTGCCTGTACAGGCCATTCCTTTACAGTCTCATCAGTGAGATTGGCCCCTATCCCGAATCCGTGCATCGGTGTATCCAGAAGATGCATCTCCACCGGAACTTTTACCTTAATGCATGCCTCAAAATAGAGGAGCGAATTCTTTACAGGCACCAGAAAATCATATGTCCCGTGCACAATAAAAGCGGGGGGAGTATCGGAAGTAACATGTTTCCATGGTGAAAGGGCTTCATATAGATCTGGGTTATCCTGTGTCAGGTTTGTGCGTGAACCTTTATGTGTAATTGAATCATCTGTCAGGTCAATCACAGGATAGAGCAGAATTGCAAATGCTGGCCTCGCGCTAAGGCTGTCAATCTCGTCCGGCACATATGGCGCTTCAGGCAAGAGCTTGTTATTGTAAAGCGTAGCGAGCATGGCGGCAAGATGCCCCCCTGCTGATCCACCGAAAACACCCACCTTATCAGGATCCACATTGTATTCTTTTGCATGGGCCTTAATGTGCCTGAGTGCACGCTGTGCATCAAGGAGCGTTGTCGGGTAATGGTATTGAGGGCCATGCCTGTAACGCACCACAAAGGCTGCAATATTGTGCTTCTTAAAGATCTCTGCGATAATTCCGCCTTCTCCGGGCACTGTCAGCATCTCATACCCGCCACCCGGGCAGATCAGCACACCTGCCCCTGTTGCCCTGTCACTATTCGGAATATACAAATCCAGAGTCGGCTCCATAGGATTCAGTTCGTTTTCGGAAAACGTTATTACATTCGGTGTTTTTTCATACAGTTTGATTCTTTTAACGTTGACAGGCGGCGTGAGGCTGACCATCACATTTTCACCCCTGGCATTGGCAGGGAAGACAAGAGGAGGGGACTTTTTTCCTGCCCCAGCATGATTTTCCTGGGCAGAGGTGTAAACTGTCATCCCCAGTAACACGGTTATTATCACAACTGATATTTTTATTAATTTTAACATATTCACCCTTTCATATTAATTGTATGCCATGAGGATCAGGCTGCACTCTTTGTTGAAATTATTTAGTATGCCGGTTGAAAAAGTCAAACACGTCCGGCATGCTGCCACCTATGATCTCACCGTGATCAAGCCCTGGGAGGGACTTGTATTCCACCATAAAGCCAAGCCCTTTAAGCTGGCCTGCAACCTGTTCAGCTCCTTTGACAAGAGTATCATCCTCTCCCACTATAATCATAAGAGGTATATTTTTAAGTTTCATCCCCGCATTCCATTCAAACCCGAATGTGGCAGGGGCAACACCTGCAACAGCAGCCCAGATATCTGAATATTTTTCAGCAATATGAATTGCACCTCCCCCTCCCATTGAATGGCCCATCAGGTATATCCGGTTTTTATCGATATTGAATTCCTTAAGGGCCATGTTAAGGACATTCATAGTATCCTTCTCGCTGAGTTCTGTTACCCTGGCAGGATCCTTCTCCTTTTTCCCCCCTACATCACCACCTGTGTACAAAAATGGTTTGGGCTTTGATTTGGCTGAGGATGCGGGGGCATTGGGGTCACCGGGTGTTTCAGTATCCATTTTCGGCGGCCCTGGCATACGCATCTGCATGCCGAATGGAGCGGTAGGGCTGTAGCCCATTACCCCTACCATGATGTAGCCATTCTTTTCAGCCTCTTCCACACACTGTTTGCGCATAAAAGTGCCATGATTACCGCTGAACCCGTGCAGCGCCAGAACCAGAGGAGCCTTTACATCCTTTTTAACCTTTGAAGATACAAACACCGCATATGGAAGCATCTCATTTGTATCAGTAAAGAGATACTCCCTCAGTTCAACACGGTCATCAACCGGGTCCATGCCGGTGCGTCTGCTCTCTCCTGCTGTTTTCCCAACCGGAGGGCTTGTGACCTTTGAAGAGGCAAGGTTGTCATCCGCACTGTCGGCATAAGCGCTCTGCAAGGCTATCATAATAAACAGAAGAAGACCTGTAATTACCAAAATAGAAACCACTTTTTTTGTATTTAACATGACTCTGACCTCCATAAAAATATTATACAGAAAAACAGCGCTATTCCTTTAGACATCCTTAATCTATATCCTCCCTTTCTATGGGCACCTCAGGGATAGTAATGATAAACAGAAAAGCAATAAATAGTGCAATCGCTCCGATCAGAAAAAGCACCTTCAGGCCGGATTGCAGGGCGCTTCGGACTGCCTGGACTGTATCATCAAAAAGAGCGGGATTTTTTTCTTCAACCCCGCTGAAGGCGCTCTTGAGCTCGTCCATTGCCTCCTTTGACATCAGGACACGGGGATCAGCAATTGAATCCAGTGTTGCAGCATCGATATGAAGATCAAGATCCCTTGGAAGCAGGTCCTTAAGTTTTTTTTCATAGGTGGCATTCATTGCCGGCCCAAGGATAGCTGGAGCAGCGGCAGTGCCAAGAGCCACAATGAAAAAGATGGCCGCTACCGATACCCCTCTGAATTTTTTAGGCAGGGCAAACTGAACAACAAGGATATTGGTAGTCGGTATCGCCCCCACACCGAATCCTCCCAATATCATAACTATGACCCCTATCCACACAGGCGTTGTCTGGTTAAACAAAACTAACATAAACATGGCAGCCGTAAGGACACCATAGCTAGCAATAAACATCCATTTATAACGTTTTGTTTTTGCAATCAGTAAACCAGCAGGGACCCCTGTAAAGGCCATAAGTACAGTGAAGGGGGTCAGCATTGCCCCGCTCAGTTTTGCGCTTTCCATCTGTACGCCCTGGACAAAAAGCGGGTAATAATTCATGATACCGACAAATCCGAAAAAGGAGAGAAAAGCCGCTACAGCAGCGGTCAGAAAGGTGCGGTTTGTAAAGACCTGCGGATCCAGAATGGGCTCTTTTGCCCTTAATTCTACCTTTATGAAAAGAGACCAGAAGACAATGGATATTATGAGCAGCCCCATAACATTAAAGGAGATCCAGGGATACCTGTCAGTAAAGGAGACACCCAGGATCATTGCCGAAGAGGCAATTGCCAGCATAATGGCCCCAATATAATCAATATTATGCTCTGTCCGTCCGTTTCGTCCTGGAACGCCTATAATTACAAGTATCAGACATACAATGGCTATAGGGACAACAGCCCAGAAAAAATAGCGCCAGCTTAAATTGTCTGTGATAATTCCCACCAGTACAGGCCCGAAGATGGCAGCGACACCAGCAGCAAGATTCAACAGTCCGGTCCATTTGCTCTTTTCAGCAGGGTCTGCGAACAGATCTCCAACAACTGAGAAACAGAGAGCTGACTGGGCCCCTAACCCCAGACCTATGATTAAACGGGCAATAATATTAAAAACGAATGTTGGACTAAGTGCAGCCAGAATTGACCCTGCTGCGAAAAAAAGCAGGGAGATCAGCAGCATGGTTCGCCTTCCGTACATGTCGGATAGTTTCCCGAAAAGCATGGTGGAGAATGCCATAGCCAGGGCAGGTAATGATATGGCCCATGAAAACAGGGCCATTCCTTTCAGATCAGCCGCAATCATGGGTGAAGCAATACTCTGACCAAGGGTCATGCAAAATGTAAGAAAGTAGGTGAGAAAAACCGCTGCAAGACTGAGCACAAGAGATTTGCTGTGTAACTCCCGGGGGCCATCATTTTGAATTGTTCTATTCATTGCTTCCTCCATCCAGTTTTTGGGTAAAGATTATTTAGCGCCCATCCAATTTACAGATGGACACTATTTAAGAAACAGAATATATGATTGGCCTGGATAATAAAACTTTTTTCTCTTCCATGCCTTTTTATCACCAGATCATTTCATATTTCTGGCAACACGGATACCCAGGAAGCTGCGGCCCCTTGTATCAGGTGAATAAACATAGGCTCGGTTTGCAGCACGCAGAGTCTTCATATCGCTCATGAATGAATTGCCCCTGAAGCCGCGCACATTGCAGTTTCCGCTCTTTACCGCTGACCCGTCAGCCGGGAGTTTTGTCCCGTCAGACTCATAGCAATCCTCGACCCATTGATAAACATTGCCTGCCATGTCACATAATCCAAATCCGTTTACAGGAAATGAGCATACCGGAGATGTGTCTACCCATATATCATGGCCCTCAATAGCGCCCTGCAGTTCCTTGTTAACCTCTTTGCCAAAATTTGCATATTCATGGCTGGGTTCATCTCCCCACAGGTATACTGTTGATGTGCCGGCACGTGCAGCATATTCGTATTCCGCTTCTGTTAAAAGCCTGTACTGGTCTTTTCCTGTTTTTTTATTCAGCCAGCCGACAAACACCTGCGCATCCCACCAGCTTACGCCTACTACAGGCCTGTCCCCGCGGCCATAATCCATATACTCCTCTTTTTCAGGTTTACCCTGTTTTTCTTTCCTTAAGGCTGTCTCAACAGCCTGCCCGTCGCACATGCCATCCCGTGCACAGGCCTCCCATTGATCCCAGGTGATTGGCGCCTTGCTGACTGCAAATGAGTAATTAATGGTTACACGATGTTGAGCTTCATCATTTTCGCGGTATTTTTCTGTCTCCGGAGAGCCCATAATGAATGTGCCTGGAGGAATGACAACCATCTCAGGACACATGTCACACTCTTTAATGCTTTTTTTTGTGCGATCATCATAAGATGAAACTGTAAATCCGGTTATCAGGCTTATCAAGAGAACCGCCAGTATTATTATTCCTCTCTTCTGCATCTTCATATGGCCCCTCCTTGTTAAGTACTCTAAAAAAATTAATTATATTTGAGCGTTACAATAATTTTTCCGTTCTCTTTTCCGGGCAAAACCCTTATCTCCATTTTGCCTGAAATTTTTGTCCCTGCACCCAGATCAGAAATGACCTCGTTTACTGTAGGCTGATCACCTTCTCCTATTACATGATCTTTTGTGAGCTCTCCTCTCCACATTACAGGGCCGAAGGTATGATTCAAAGTGTATTGTCCCGGCACAATATTTTCAAACAGATATTCATTTATATCTTCAACAATCATCTTCCTTTCAACCATCTCTCTTCCCCTCAAAAGTTCGATTTCCGCTCCCCTTCCCATTGTCTTTTCAGTTCTCTCCCTGTAATAGTCAGTGCCGCTGTCAAATGCCTCAACCCTGAAATAATATTTTTCATCCCTGTTAAGGCTGTGTATAGCAAGGTTATAGCCGTCATAAACCATGTAGTTGTTATAAAGTTTTTGAGGATCAATGCCATAGCGCACAACATATCCGTCAGCCCCTTTATAAGGCTTCCATATAAGGGTCGCATCGCGCTGGTCATCCGGATTGCGGACAACCATTACATCCTTTATTTCTGTAAATTGATATGCATCAGGGTTGCCAAATATGCGCAGATCCTTGACAGCAAATTTACCCCCATCGTGGGTAAACACATTGGTCAGTTTCACATACCTCGCCTTTACCGGCTCTGGAAGCTCTGTATAATCGTGTCTTAAATCCTTTGGATTGTCGCTTTTATCAATGAGCATTGACCATTGTTTATTATCATCCGAGACCTGGAGCGTATATGACTGATAACGGCTTAAATTCTTTCCACCCATGCCAAACCCTAAACCAGCCCCATCTACCTTTGCATCATGCTGATCAAAATTGACCTGTATGGCATATATATCGCACTCCTTTCCAAGGTCTACTGTCATATATTCACCTGGGTCGCCAGTTGCAGCAGACCAGTGGGTCATAAAATTTTCATCCACCCCATTTTGAGGCTCAAACCCATTGAGAAAGGAGGATGTCTCCACATATTTCTTGTGTGACAAAAGCATCCATCCGGTAAAGTTATTTTGAACGGCATTTTCCTTCACACCTGGATAATACTGAGGGTAGTCGCCGAAGGCGGTATTGGAGTGCATTACACCATCTGCATCCACGGCAGTCGGAAATATGACTAAATCACTGCCTCCCTTTCCACCATAAAATGAAGGTATCATGCAGATTGTCCAAAGCTGCCCGTTCCTGTCATGAAAGGTGCTGCCATGTCCTGCCCCAGGGGCAAACCCTGTTGTTTTGAATGTAAGAGGATTATGGGGCGAATATTCAAAAGGGCCAAGGGGGTTATCACCCACATATACGCCATGTGAATAGGTTAAAAATTCAAGACCGATCGCAGCATACTGCAGGTAATATTTCCCATTGTGTTTAAGCATCCACGGCCCCTCTATCCAGGGGGATTCTTCAGGAAAATATCCCCTGTGGTTAAAGAAGGGGAATATTACATCATCTTTCCTTCTTCTTTCAAAGCCGTGTGATTCATAGTCCCCAAAGAACAGTGTGCGAGGTTCGCCTTTTTCCCTAAAGCCGTTATTTGGATCAAGTTCAACCACCTGAAATGGTAAAATCTGAGACCAGCCCCAGTACATGTAATACCTGCCATCATCATCTATGAACATGTCGGCATCACCGTAATCCCGCTGGTATTCACCCACTTTTTGCCATATGCCGCTCTTTGGATCACTGCTGGCAAAGACATCATGCTGGCCTTTATCAGCGGAGAAGATCAATCTTTTGCCGTCACTCACGACTGACGGACAGCCCCACGGCAGAATAGGGGCCTCAACGTATGTCCAGTCCCTCATGTTTTCAGAATACCAGTACCCCCTTCCGCCCGTAATAAAGAGGTAGTAATCATTCTTATGAAGCACTACAACCGGTTCCCCTGCCCTTCGCGCCCTTTCTGACCCTACTGCTAAATTAAGGGGGTTACAGAATGTAAGAGGGCTGTCTGTTATCCTTACTGTAAAATCAGCAGATTTTTCTGAAACAGCCGCTCTGTCAGGATTTTTTTTTGTTTCTGTGTTTCCTGCGCTGCAGGCAGATAAAGACAGGGTAATAAAAATTGCTATTGCAAGCCTGCCCAATGTTTTTAATCCTGTTTTATTCATAGCCTTATAAGTGTATCTATTTTATTGTAATATGTATACCTATATACATATTACATGTTTATTAGGCTATCGAATAGTATGCTGTCAAGATGAATCTGACTGTTAAAATTGATTACAGATTGCCTTATCAGGCTCATATCCGCGTCCGGAATTGTGATTGAGCCTGTCATATAATGGGGTGAATTATTATTGACATACAGGGTCCAACTCCATATATTTTGTCTCTTTAAAAATTTTTCTTATAAATGTTTGAATGCTGATATTTTAGAACTGTGCAAAGACTAATCTTTTTTCAGAATGCCTGATTTTAGATTAACATATAAACATTTTCAGTCCTCCTGTGCCGGGGACAAGGAGAAGACCAAATGCTCAAAAAAATTTTTTTAGTAACGATCCTCGTATTAGCAGGTATATCGGCGTCAGCGCCTGTTTACTCCGCCGACAGTCAGGAGGCTATTGAGGAGCAGAACAAGAAGATTGTTATCGAGTTTTACAATGCAGCGCTAAACGAGAAGAACTGGGAAAAAACCAGGAGCTTCATTGGTAGCCGATACATTCAACACAACCTTCATGCAAGCGATGGGCCTGAAGGGCTGAAGGCGCATATTGATTTCCTGAAGCGCGATTTTCCCAACAACCACGGCGAGATCAAACATGTTTTGGCCGACGGCGATCTGGTGGCACTGCACATCCATTGCAAGCGCAGCCCGGAGATGCGCGGCTATGCTGTTGTGGATATCTTCAGGGTTGAGAATGGCAAGGTGGTAGAGCACTGGGATGTGGTTCAGGAGATTCCCGATCCCAAGGATGCAAAAAACCAGAACACCATGTTCTAAACCACGAAAATGAAAAGTCTGGCAATATTTCGGCCTTTTCTGCAACCCAGGTTTGTGAAAAAGCTGGGAGATTATAAGGTTAATTATTTTGAGCCTAACCTTGCTGCGCCCGCCCGAGCAAGTATACAATGGATCTTTATTAGAGGTAATGATATATGTATGGCGGATATGCAGGTAAAATATTGAGGGTTAATCTGACTGATGGAAAAACCAGTGAAATAGAAACCTCAAGATACGAGGAATTTGGCGGCGGGCTTGGCATCGGAGCTGCAATATTCTGGGATCTGTGTGTGGCTCCCGGAAAATGGGATTTAAAAGATGCATTTGATCCTAATAACATCATTACCCTGATGTCAGGCCCTCTTGCTGGAACAGGCATATTATCTGCAGGGCGCACCAGCGTTTCAGGGCTTGCCCCACAGTGCTGGCCGGTTAACTGGTTTTCCCATAGTAATTTTGGCGGAAATTTTTCTCCATTTATGAAGTTTGCAGGCTGGGACGGGATCGTTATTGAAGGCAAATCCAGCTCCCCTGTTTATATCAACATTATTGACGATAAGGTAACCCTTGAAGATGCCGGGCATCTGTGGGGACTGGACACCTGGAAAACCCAGAAAGAGATATGGAAGGAACAGGGCAAGAGGCATTCTGTAATATACGGCAATGAGTGGCAGGAGCTGAAAAATGGCTATACCATTCAAAGACCAGCCATTATTACCATAGGCCCGGCAGGTGAAAACAGATCCAGAATAGCAGCCCTAATTCATAACGGCGGTTCAGGCAGCGGGCAGGGTGGTTTTGGAGGTGTTTTCGGCTCAAAGAATTTGAAGGCCATTGCAGTATTGGGCACAGGTTCCATTAAGGTCGCCCATCCAAAGGATATTTTTGAAGTCAGGCAATGGTTTGCCTCCAAATGGCCTCAAGATTTGAGGAGCGGCACAGGGGATATATCATCATGCTGCCTTGGGTGCAACAGGGGCTGCCATTCAAGGGACACTGTATATGGACATGATTCTGACGGCTGCGCTGAATCCACATGGTTTAATCCACCTCCGCCCTATAAAAAACCTGAACGCAGGGACATGTTAAAGGCAACGGATCTGATTCAGCAACTTGGCATAAACGGGTCAGAACTATCCTACATAGGTTCCAGAAGTTTTCCCAGTCCTCAAGGGCACCCGATACAGCCGGTAATACCCTCCAAAACAGGGACAGCATGGTATCTGAAAAGAGTATATGACATGGGTATTATAGGCCCCGGAAAGGAGATAGACACCTCCCCTCTTCCAATGGAGATATGGGACTCATTAGAATTTGCTGAGATATTTGCTGCTTCCATTGCCAAACGTATTGGTATTGGCGATCTGCTCGCTGAGGGGACAGTGCGTTTTGCTGAAAAGATTGGCAGAATTAGTGACACAGAGACCATTCTGAGATATCCGGCATGGGGATATGTGGACCACTGGACAATGCCCAATGTCGAATGGGCTTACGGGACACTCATGGATTCACGCGATATCAACAATCACGATGTTTCCATAAGCCCTGTCAAGGAGATGTCCTGTGAAAAATATGTAAAACTGCTTGCCTCTGCCTGTCTTCCATACGGTGATGATCCCTTTATGTTTGACTATAGCTGGAAAGGCGACCAGGCATATAAAACAGGTATATACTCGGAACACAAGGCCAGGTTTATATCATGGCGTCAGCACTATGCCATGTTCTATAAGGAATCCATGCTTTTTTGCGACTGGGTTTTTGCCAACCTGTATAACAGGAATTCAAAAGATGGAAAAGGGGCAACGCCGGAGGCAGAACCCAGGCTTATCAACGCTGTCACAGGAAACGGCATGAGTTTTACTGATGGAATAGAGATTGGCCGCAAAACCTGGAATGTAATCCGTGCCATATTTGCTGTGCAGGGTAAAAACCGTGATGTGGAAAAGTTTTCAGGGTACATGTATAAACCGGGTGCATCAAATGCCCATTATCTGCCCACAATCCCGGTCTTTAATGGTTCCAAATGGGACTGGATTGATTGCGCTGATCTCTATCTGGATCATGACGGGGTCGAGCACTGGAAAGGTTTATTTTATGCTATCGAAGGATGGGATATTAAAACCGGTAATCCAAGGTGCGACACCCTTAAGAAGCTTGGTTTATCCAGGATCGCCGATATACTGAAATGTTAACAATGAATTTGCCCCCCTCTTCTCAATTTTTATCACTTTTAACCTGATTCTGCGGAGTATAAATGAGAGGCATAAATTATCTTTTTTTATTTGCTGTAATAATAATATTTTCAGGAGAGGCCATGGCTGATCGTGATTATCATGCCGAGTCATGTAAGATCCATAACGAGATTTTCAATATAGATACTCACAATGACACACCGATGCTGATGCAGAATGAGGATTGGAACATAGCAGAAGAACACTCAGTGAATGATAGGATGATAACCCGCGTTGACCTGCCCAGGATGAAAAAAGGCGGGCTGGATGCGGCCTTTTTTGCCGCCTTTGTGGCACAGCAGGAACTGACAGAGGATAAATATAGAATCGCACAGCAGGAAGCGGATAATATGATAAAGGCAGTGAAAAAGATGTGCAAAACAAATCCTTCTATTATCAGGGCTGCTGCTTCACCCGAAGAGGCTTTTTCAAACAGAGAGAAAAACCTCCTCACAGCCTTTATAGGGCTGGAAAACGGATTTCCTGTTGCTTTAGATATCACGATTGTTAACAAATATTATGATATGGGTGTCCGGTATATCACTCTATGCCATACAAAAAATAATGATATCTGTGATTCCGCAAATGATAAACCTGAGCACAACGGGTTAAGCGAGTTCGGCAAAAAGGTGATAAAAAGGATGAATGAGCTGGGCATGATTATAGATGTTTCACACATATCGGATAAGGCCTTTTATGATGTAATTGAACTGAGCCAGGTGCCTGTTATAGCAAGCCATTCCAGTGCGCGTGCAGTATGTGATAATCCGCGCAACATGACTGACGATATGCTGATTAAACTTAAAGAAAATGGCGGCGTTATCCAGATGTGCATTCTAAGCGACTATGTCAAGACTCCGCCAAAAAACCCGCACAGAGAAAATGATCTTGCTGCACTTGAAAAAAAATATGGCAAGTTTAATGAAATAACTGACAAAGCAATCCTTGATAAAGCTGTGGCAGAATGGGAAGCTATCGGGGCAAAGTATCCGGGTGACCTTGCAACAGTAAAGGATTTCGTGGATCATATTGATCACGTGGTAAAACTTATTGGCATAGATTATGTTGGTATTGGCACCGATTTTGACGGTGGCGGAGGATTAAGAGACTGCAGGGATGTTTCCGAACTGCCAAACATTACATCCGAGTTATTACGTCGGGGATACAGCAAAGATGATCTTAAAAAAATATGGGGTGAAAATTTTATAAGGGTATTCAGGCAGGTTGTGAAAGGGGCTAAATGAAAACAGACAAAGCCTAAATATACTCCTAAAAGGTAAGCTCTAAATTATTATCCAGTATCGGAAATAGTATAAATCTGATATTTTTTCGGGCATCCTTTTTAACCTGTCGTCTAACCACCTTCAACCTGTGTTACACCTTCACCTACTACCGAATAACCCACTGGTTTTATGTTGTAAGGTTATAAGGTCTTGGTTTTTAACCTGATAACAGTGTCCTCATTTTTAAACAGGTCGAGGCTGAAAGGTTCGGCCTGCACAATAACCTGGTGCTATTCACCCCCTGGCCGATGACTTGACGATGAAGGGACCCGCCTTAACTTAGCGGATTGCGTAACTTTCGCCTGTACCCTAGTATCATGTAACATTTTATATTTCGCATATTAAAAAAGTATGATATAAAGGC
>CAYWRH010000138.1:0-12026 GCA_964460435.1 uncultured Desulfatiglans sp. | reverse complement strand
AATTTTCGTCAAGTATTTAATATTAATTAGCTTTTTCATTGTGTTTCATTTATCCGCCCTGTGTCTATCCCGCCTTTGTTAATGATTGCCTCTCTGGCCAGTTTATCGCACCTTTCATTTTCCACATGCCCCTCATGACCCTTTACCCACACCCATTCTATATCATGGGTTTTGATCAATGCATGCAGCTCTTCCCAGAGGTCCCTGTTTAAGACAGGCCTTTTCTGTGAGTTTACCCAGTTATTTTTTATCCACCCCTTTATCCATTCTGTTGCCCCCTTAATTATATATGACGAATCAGAGCAAATCCTTATCCTGCTTGGTCTTTTGATCGCCCTAAGCGCCTCAATAACAGCGGTCATCTCCATCCGGTTATTGGTTGTTGCCGGGTCATAGCCCGATATCATACGTTCATGTGACCCGTATTTGAGAATAATGCCATATCCTCCGGGCCCGGGGTTTCCGCTGCATGCCCCGTCAGTGTATATTTCTACAGGGGTCCTTTTATCTATTTCCATTATATCCCAAACCCAGAAAGAGAGCCATCTGATATTTTATTCAATTAATCCCGTTTACCTGCAAAAAAACCTTATCAGTTGAAACGTGAGCGAACGCCTATCTTGATCCGTGGTTTTTCCGCATAATTGGTTCTGAGCCTCAGCTCACCATTAAAATTGCCCGGATTGCCGGGGTTATTTCTGAAAGTTATCCTGTACTGTTTTCCTGCCTCCACTGTCTCAAGTTTATAGCTTATCTTCCCTTCATCAAGGGTAAACCCTTCCGGCTCAAGATTCAGGGGTTTAGTCATATCTGTTGATATCAATACCTCAACGCTCTTACTTTCTCCCCTTTTACCTGTCAGCGTAACTATAGTTGAAGGGGTTATTCTGAAAAGCGGTTTTATGGATGCCTCAAGTGTAAGGCCTTCATTTCTCTTTTCAGGGTCATTGCTGAACACATTTATTGATTTTATTGATCTGCCGCTTCTGCCCGTAGTGTTGAATCTTACCTTGATTTTGCCCTCTCCCCCGGGAGGGACAGCCCTGTCATATTCTGCGGCAGTGCAGCCACAACTGGTTTTTACATTGTTGATCCTGAGCACTGCATTCCCGCTGTTGTAAACCTTGTAGGTATGCTCAATAATGGTGCCTTCCATCACCTCGCCAGCAACAAAGCTCTTTTCTTTAAAAAGGATTTTTGGTTGCAGCGGTTCCTCTCCATATACAGCGATACAAAAGACCGTTATAATAAGTATCAATAAAGACAACACCCTTTTTCTCATAATAAAACGCCTCCTTCACATTCACGCATTTACAGGTTCTGGCAATAAAAGCTGTGTGATATGTATGATATATGTATACAAAAAGTATTAATTATACAACCCTTCTTATTTGAGATACAGATTGATCTAAATCTTGAAAACATCTTAAAACGATAATATAAAGATCCTTTCATGTGTCACAGCGTTTATGAATAACAGATAAATATTTTTCCTTTAAACTTAAGACCGATGCATATTATTATATCCCGATATTCTATAAAAACTTTTGCAAAAAACAGGCCATTATACGGGAGGATTTAAAATTTATGTCAAACCTTGATGAAAAAACCCTTTCCGGTAATGAAATCTTTTCAAAAGAGCCTGAAATTTCAAAGGATAACTTAAGGAAAAGCATAACCTACGTCGCTGATATCTTTGATGAAAGATACAAGATATTTCTTGAACAGGTCAGCGACGGGGTCTTTGAAACAGACATCTATGGCAGCTTTATCTATTTCAACAATGCATTCTGTAATGCACTCGGACGCTCCAGGCTTGAGATTCAGGGCCGCGACTTCAGCAGATTCATGAACAGTGAAAATGCCAGCAAGGCATATGAGACATTTACAAAGATCTGGATTACCCAGAATGAGGCATCAGACCTTCAATGGGAGGTTATAGACAGCGAAGGGAAAACCAGGCAGATAGAGCTCTCTGTCTTTCTTATCAAGGACAAAAATAACAAGAAAAAGGGGTTCAGGGGCATAGCGAGGGATATAACCCAGAAGATCCAGACAATTACCGCCTTAAGGACATCCGAACTCCTCTATAAAAAGGAGTCAAAGGCCAGCAAAAAGGCCGAGCAGATGGCAAGGAACCTCCTTGATTTTGTCCCCTATCCGATGATCGTATCAGACCTGAACGCAAATATTACCTATCTGAACCCTGCCTTTACACGCACCTTCGGATGGAGCCTTGATGAAATAAAAGGTTCAAAGATACCCTTTATCCCGGCCCACCTTGCGGAGGAGGCAAACCTTGCCAGAGAGACTCTGTTGAGGGAAAAGCAGATGAGGCTTGAGACCAAAAGGCTTACAAAGGATGGAAGGGTGCTTGATGTCATAATCAGGGGCGCCCTTTTTACAGATGAAGAAAATGATAATGAGGGCGGCAAGCTTTTTATATTCCGGGATATCACACAGGAAAGAAAGCTTGAGCTTACAAATGCCACGCTCCTTAGGATCAGCACTGCACTCCCGGAATACCCCGTGCTTGAAGAGTTGCTTGACTATATCAGTGGTGAAACCAAAAGGCTTTTGAATTCTGAAAGCGCCTCTATTGCGATACTCGACCCGGCACGAAATGAGATCTTTTTCCTGGGAGCGGCGTATGATGATTCTGAGGTGAAAAACCGTGTAAAAAAGGTGCGTTATTCCGTTGAAAACACCATTACCGGAAGGGTAATAAAAACCGGTAAACCCCTTATTGTTCATGACACTTCAAAGGAGCTGGATTATTGCCCGGGCGTTGACCTGCAGGCAAAAATACATACCAAAAACCTGATTTTTGTCCCACTGAAAAGCCGTGACAAGACCATCGGCGTGCTGGCTGCCGTGAATAAAAAGGAGGGATCCTTTGATGATACTGACCTTGAGCTGATGAACATGATATCAGGCACAGTTGCCCTCTCCATAGAAAACGCCAGATTTTCTGAAGAACTCAGGGCTGCCTACCATGAGGTGACAATGCTTAACAAGGCAAAGGACAAGGTCATAAACCACCTTTCTCATGAAATAAAGACCCCTGTTGCCGTGCTTCTTGCGACCCTTAATATCCTTGCAAAAAGACTTTCTCCGCTGCCCAGCGAGACCTGGGAAACAACCCTTGACAGGGCAAGACGGAATCTTGAAAGGATACTTGATATACAGTATGAGGTAACTGATATCATGCAAAACAGTGACTTCAGGGAGTATCATCTGATGTCAAATCTTCTGGATGAATGCGCTGATGAGCTTGAGGCCCTTGCAGCAGAGGAGCTCGGCGAAGGACGACTTATTGAAAGGCTCAGAAGCAGAATAGACGCCATCTTTGGCCCCAAGATTATTGAAGCGCATGATATTGATCTCATAAACTTTACAGATAACCTTTTAAGGCGGATAAGGCCGAATCATGCCCACAGGGTGCTCGAGATAAACAAGTCATTTGATCCATCCCCTCCGGTTCACATGCCTGAGGATGTCCTGGATAAGATCATTACAGGCCTTATAAAGAATGCCATTGAAAACACACCTGACATGGGCAGGATAGAGATTACTGTCAGGCCTGAACTGACAGGCACAGAGCTGATTGTCAGGGATTATGGCGTGGGCATAACCGAGGAGTATCAGAGGCGTATTTTTGAGGGGTTCTTTCCAACCCAGGAGGCAATAAATTATTCATCAAAGAGGCCCTATGATTTCAATGCCGGGGGAAAAGGGGCTGATCTGTTGAGGACAAAGATCTTTTCAGAAAAGTATCATTTTAATATCGAGATGCATTCGGATAGATGCAGGTTTATACCAGGTGAGACTGACATCTGTTATGGAAATATTTCAAGATGCCAGTTTTGCAGGGATAAGGAGGATTGTTACAGCTCGGGCGGCACCCTTTTCAGGCTCTTTTTCCCGGCAGGGTAATTTTTATTGTAATATTGACAATTTATTGAAAATTCGCTATCTCAAAATATATCAATAGACCATAAATATGTGATCCATTAATATTACCCGGGCAGTCAATATGGTTAAAAGTTACTGGTATATCGGGGGCAATGAATGATTATAAACTGTGAAAAATGCGCATCCAAATTTAACCTTGACGATAACCTTATCAAGGAGAGCGGTTCAAAGGTCAGGTGTTCAGTATGCAGGAATGTTTTTACTGTATACCCCCGGATAGCTGAAGATGCTGATTCTGATACCGCGCATGAGGAGACTGTAGACCTGGATTCATCTCTGGGCTTTGAGGAAGAGAGTCTGCCAAATGAGCCTGCCCCAAAAAATACTGATGATTTTGACAAGGTCTTTGAGGATGCCCTGAATGAAGAAGAGGAGATTATTGAGGAGGAAAAAGCTGTTGCCGGGGCAGAGCCTGTATCTATAAAAAGGAAAACGGTCAGGCCGGGGCTGATACTTATCATCCTTGTTATTGCCTTTGTTGTAATACTTGGCGCCCTTTCAGTATATCTCTTTGCCCCCGCACTTCTGCCTGAAGGGGCTGATAGTTCAAAACCAGGTTCCGGGATAGAGGCTGTTGATGCAGGAAACAGGAGGCTTGAGTTTACTGACCTGAAATGGGAGACATTTGAGCGAGAAACATCAGGTGATCTGTTCATTATCAAGGGGAAGATTATCAACAATTATCCGCAGCCCAGGAGCTACATCCTGGTAAAAGCCACTATTATAGATGATAAGGATAACCCTCTGGCAGAAAAGCTAGCATATGCAGGAAACACCTTTACAGAAAACGAGCTCAGGGATATCTCCATAGAAGAGATTGATCGCAAAATGAACAGGAAGGAGGGGGAAAACAGGGCAAATATAAATGTGGAGCCTATGGAGGCTGTCCCCTTTATGATCATCTTTAATAACCTGCCTGAGTCCATGAGCGAATATACTCTGGAGACTATAAGCTCTGCCCCTCAAGAATAGTCAATTCCAGGGCAGGGCATCAATCAGGGGCATGTGAATAGGTTTTATGGCTTAAGGCCAGCAGGCTAAAAGCGATACTGAACCCCTGCTGAAAACATCACAACCTCCTTTTTAAGGCCTATCAAAACGGCTGACCCGGATGATATGTCAGTATAAGAATCGCCTTTATAGTCAACAATTGCTGCTCCTAAATCTATCTTAAAGGTTTCATTAACAGTGTATACAATGCCGCCGCCAATCGAATCTGCATCAAGCTCAGGCGCCTCCTTAAGCGCATATTGTGGATCCATGCCTGTATTTGTGTGCAGATAACCAATGGTTCCTTTCAGGTGATTATTAAACCTGTATTCCAGTGAGATGCTTGTCTCCCATCCATCCTCTATATAATGCTCAGCCCCGCCCCAGCCTGCATTCTCCTGGAAATAGTAGATCAGGCCGGTGTCAATCTTGAAATTTGGGGCAACCGTATATGCAAGCCCAACAGAAAAGAGGGCCGGCAGGTTTCTATTATGCTCAGCCCCATTTATAATGCCTCCTGCCTGGCCCAGGCCGGAGGGTAACCCGGTTACTGTGTCCTGCTTGACCGCATATTTGAAATCAAGCTCGGTTTCTGTCTCATACTTCATGCCGATATAAACCGGATCAAGATCAATGGCTAACCCGAGTATCGCTCCCCACCCATCCGCATTATCTTCATGATCCAGCTCAGCCCTCCTTACCGGCTGCCCTGCCATTACACCAATAGGGGTAGGCAAAAGCTCAAATATGGCCCTGCACTTTTTTTTTGCATCAATATAACGACCTGCAATGGAAACAGACACTGCATCAATTATCTTATATGCGCCACCTGCCGTCAGGCCGTAATAAAAGCCCTCGGCATTAAGCTTTTCATTTGCTGTATTGCCATATATTGCTGCGCCTGCCAACTGGTTAAGCCTGTTTCTTAAGCTAAAGGCGCTGATCCGTGTGGTGGCATTGCCATTTTCATAGTCCACCTCTCCTCCTCCAGCAGGTATAGTAAAGGAAAGAAAAGCGGCCCGCCTGTCTTTTTTGAACAGTCCGAACAGGGCAGGCACAAATGAAGGGGTGTCCTGCTTCAGTGTAATGCCATCTACAATGTTGGTATAGTTCTTTAATACATAGTGAATTGAAAAATTACCGTGGATACCGTCTGTCATCTTCATTACACCGGCAGGGTTATATGCTATGGCATCAAGTGAGTCTGTTGCAGCATTTCTTGTAAAGGTGCGAACATATTCACCGCTGTAATTGCTCCTGTTGTCAATGCCACCGGCCAGGATATATGGGCCAGTTATAAGAAAAAGACAGGTAATAGATAAAACAAGGTAGACTTTTTTCATGTCTGACTCTCTCCTCTAATTAAAAAAACGGTAAATAAAAACTGTGAGTTAATATGATGAATAGACTGTCCCCGAAGGACAGGCGCAGAGTTTACGGATAAATCTATTTCCGGTCAAGGAAAAAGACCTTCATTGCCGCTATTCATGTGGCTGTATGCGGATGCTGTTATTTACTTTATTTACTGTCAACTTTTTACTTTAAATCATGGGGATATTAGGATAACCTGCACCCATTATGATAGAGACACATGTTAAAATATTATCAAATACCTGTGTAACGCCAGGCATATTTCTTTTAAGGTTTGTCCTGCCAGATCTGGCCAGGGAGGCAAGGCCAGGCCAGTTCATAATGGCAAGGGTAAATGAGGGGGTTGACCCCTGCCTGAGAAGACCCTTTAGTATCAGCGGCACCGAAGAGGGAGGTATTATAAGGATACTCTACAAGGTGGTTGGAAAGGGCACTATGATCCTCTCAAACAAAAAGGCAGAAGAGATGCTTTCTGTATTGGGCCCCCTTGGTAAAGGTTTTGATATATCCCGCAGGGCTCATCATCTCTTTATTGTTTCAGGTGGCATAGGCATAGCCCCCATGTTTTTCCTCTCACAGGCGGTTGATAAAAATAGCTTTACCTTTCTGGCAGGGTTCAGAGGGTCAGATGAGATAATTGACCCCTCATCAGTCGGCATAGAACAGGATATCTCTATTGCCACAGATGACGGGTCAAAGGGCTTTCATGGCAGGGTTACGGAACTTCTTGAGCAGGAGATTATAAAACACAGGGGTAATACCATTGGCATTTATGCATGCGGCCCTGTTCCTATGCTCAAGGCGCTGAGCAACATATCAGACAAATATAAAATACCATGCAGGGTCTCCATGGAAACCTTTATGGCCTGCGGCCTCGGGGCATGCCAGGGCTGTGTGGTAAGAGCAGCATCTGCCCCGGATCAAATATCATACCGCCATGTATGCAAGGATGGCCCTGTTTTTGATATCAATGAAATCGACTGGGAAAAAATATGAACCTAAATCCTGATCTATCTGTTAGCTTAAACGGGCTAAAGCTCAAAAACCCTGTCATGACAGCATCAGGCACATTCGGTTACGGGAAGGAATTTGATGATGTCATTGATCTGAATCAGCTGGGCGCCATAGTTGTGAAGGGCATCTCTGTTAAACCCATGAAAGGTAATCCTCCTCCAAGGATAGTTGAAACACCTGCTGGCATGCTTAATGCCATAGGGCTTGCCAATATAGGCATAGATAATTTTCTTACAGATAGACTTCCGTGGCTGAATACCCTTAAAACAGAGGTAATTGTCAATATATACGGCCACAGCATTAATGAATATGGCGAGCTTGCAAGTGCGCTTAAGGGCGTAAAGGGTGTCTCTGCCATTGAGGTGAATATCTCATGCCCCAATGTGGATAAAGGGGGGCTTGTGTTCGGCAAAGACCCGGAGGTGTCAGCAAGGGTAACAGAGAAGGTTGTAAAAAACACAGATAAGCCAGTCATTGTAAAGCTTACCCCGAATGTCTCGGACATAACCATACTTGCAAAGGCAGTGGAACAGGCCGGCGCACATGCTCTTTCTGTAATCAATACACTCACAGGGATGGCAGTAGATGTCAATACCAGGCGTCCAAGGCTCGGGAATATCTCAGGGGGATTGTCAGGGCCTGCCATAAAGCCGGTTGCGCTCTATATGGTCTATCAGACCTCGTATGCCGTTAAAATCCCTGTTATTGGCATAGGCGGCATACTTAACGCCACTGATGCCATTGAATTTATGATTGCCGGGGCATCCGCTGTGCAGGTTGGGACAGCGAACTTCATTAACCCCAGGGCCACCATAGAGATTATAGAGGGTATCAGGGGTTACTGTATTGAAAAGGGTATTAGTAAAATAAGTGATATTGTGGGAAGCCTGATCACCTCGAGGCAGGGTTAGTATCAATGCCGGATGAACTTGATAAAAAGATCATAGGGTTTCTTCAGAAGGATATGCCTCTTGAGCCCATGCCATATAAGACAGTGGCTGATCAGCTTGGTGTTTCAGAGGATGAAGTCCTGAACCGGATCAATTTAATGGTACGTTCAGGGGTAATCAGGCGTTTGGGCGCAACCCTATATCATCAGGAGGCAGGATTCAGGGCCAACGCAATGGTGGCATGGAGAGTCCCTGAACAAGAGATAGACCAGATCGGGCCTCTTATGGCAGGTTTCAGGGAGGTTACCCACTGCTATCACAGGAGGCCTCAAGGGGACTTCAGGTACAATCTCTTCACCATGATACACGGGGAATCAAAAGAAGAATGCCATGAGATAGCCCGCAATATGTCAGAGCGGACAGGTATTAAGGATTATTCCCTGCTCTTCAGCGAAAAGGAATTCAAGAAGAGCAGTATGGAATATTATTAAAACAAGGCCCAAGGCCCAAGGTATGAGGCGCAAGGAAAAGCATTAAACCGTAAACCGGATTTTGTCGGAGTAATCATATGGACAATAAATCGCATGAGTTATTTGAGCAGGCTAAAAAATCTATCCCTGGTGGTGTTAACAGCCCTGTACGTGCTGGTAAATCTGTCGGCATGGACCCCCTGTTTATAAAAAAGGCAGAAGGGTGCTATCTGTGGGATGAAGAGGGGCGGAGATATATTGACTATGTCTGTTCATGGGGCCCCATGATCCTTGGCCATTCTCGCCCTGAAGTTATAAAGGCTATCACTGAAAAACTGCCTATGGGAACAAGCTTTGGTGCGCCGACCGCCATTGAGGTGGAGATGGCCGATGCAATCATTCAAATGGTCCCATCCATAGAGATGGTAAGGATGGTAAACTCAGGCACAGAGGCTGCTATGAGCGCTGTCCGTCTTGCCAGGGGGTATACAGGGAGAAATATAATTATCAAGTTTGAAGGATGCTATCACGGTCATGCTGACAGCCTGCTCGTGGAGGCAGGGAGCGGTGTCGCAACCCTGGGTATACCGGGGAGCCCGGGCATACCTTCAGAAATCGCAGGGCTAACCATCTCCCTTCCCTATAATAACCTTGATAATGTAAAAGATGCTTTTAAAAGATACGGAAAAGAGATCGCTGCTGTTATTGTTGAACCTGTTGCCGCAAACATGGGTGTAATTTTACCTGGTGACGGGTTTCTTGCAGGGCTTAGAAGGATCACAGAGGAAAACGGCTCCCTGCTCATTTTTGATGAGGTAATAACAGGTTTCAGGCTAGGCCCTGGCGGGGCCCAGGGGTATTACAATATCATGCCTGACATCACATGTCTGGGTAAAATAATAGGCGGAGGGCTCCCTGTAGGGGCCTATGGGGGCAGAAGAGAGATAATGCAGAATATCGCTCCTGAAGGGAATATATATCAGGCAGGCACACTCTCCGGAAACCCCATTGCAATGGCAGCAGGGCTTGCTACCCTTAAACTACTCAAGGATAGCAGCATATATAAAAGGCTTGAAACAGGGGGTAACAGCCTATTTACAGGGTTGAAGGATGCGGCCCTTAAGGCAGGTATTGATATTGTTATAAATCATATAGGCTCGTTGGGCTCCCTCTTTTTTACAAAGGAGTCTGTAATTGATTTCCGGTCTGCAAAAAAGAGTGATACTGCCCTGTTCAGGGCCTTTTACAGGCGGATGCGTGAAAAAGGTATTTATCTGGCCCCGAGCCCGTTTGAGGCAATGTTTTTATCCATTGCCCATGATAATGATGTAATTGCGAGGACAATTGATACGGCATATACCTGTTTCAAGGATCTGTGAAAAAAGGGAGAATACCTCTCCGCCGGAACCCTGATTGTACACGGGTAAAAGGTTATTGATTTGTCAAAAGGCATGTGATAGAAACCGCATAAAAGAGAAAAGCAGTACAAATCCAGCTAAATATGGATAATGAAACCAGAAAATTTTTCAGGGCTATTGGGGTGCTTAGCACAGCTGGATTGACGATGGCCCTTTCTATAGCCATAGGGGCTGTAGCAGGTCATTATCTTGACAAAAAATTTGGCACAGGGCCATGGTTATTCCTGATTTTTCTGTTTTTCGGGATTATTGCAGCCTTTAGAAACCTCTATCTTATGTATATCAAGGCAAAGGACCTGGATGGCGAATAAATGGAATGGGAAATTTTATATGAAGAGCTGAAGAAAAAACAGTTGATCATTATGCTGTTATTATCTTCCATAAGCTGCTTCATCTTGGGCCATTCCCATACATCAGGTATCATTGTCGGTGGCCTTATTAGTTTTGCGAATCTGATGTTTCTGCAACATACTGTAAAGAAGGCCTTTGGTACAGACTTCAGGCAGAAAAGCGGGAAGATCTCCATATTTTTAAAATATTATTTTCGTCTTCTGGCGCTGGGCATTATTCTCTTTATAGTGTTGAGATATAAACTGGTACATCCTGTAGGCCTTGTAATAGGTTTTTCAACCCTTGTTATAGCGATAACCATTATTGGCATAAAGGCCGCCATAAAGGCAGGGGGCAGAGAGGCATAATAAGGTGGAGCATCATTACTATTTTATAACAGAGATACTGAGCCTAGCTGGTCTGGGAGAATTTGCCCATAAATACCAGCATGTAACTCATTCATGGCTCATTATGGTAATCATGATTGGTGGCGGGCTTCTGCTTGTAAGGGGCATCAAACCGGTGCCTGATAAAAAACAGTCTTTTCTTGAGTTTGTTATAAGCAGCCTTGAGGATTTTATTGTCAGTATTGCTGGTCCCGAGGGGAAGATGTTTTTTCCCTTTATTGCAACGGTCTTTCTATATATCCTTTTATGTAATCTTCTGGGGCTTATACCGGGTTTTTTTTCACCAACAGCAGATACCAATACAACCCTTGCCCTTGCCCTGGCTACCTTTTTTTACACACACTATATCGGTATCAAATACCATGGCATCAAATATGTAAAACACTTTTTAGGGCCTGTGCCTGCCATTGCCCCGATAATGCTGCCCATAGAGATAATCGGCCATCTGGCAAGGGTTATGTCTCTTACTATACGGCTTTTCGGCAACATCTTTGGTAAAGAAAAGATACTGGGTATCCTTTTTGCGATCGCAGGGGCATATCTTGCGCCTTTACCGGTAATGGTTCTTGGGTTATTAGTAAGTTTTGTGCAGGCGCTTGTGTTTATGCTGCTTGCAACAGTATATTTTGCAGGGGCTATGGAAGAGGCCCATTAACAGATTGTATTAATATGGTTTTTATATAAATATCAAAAGGGAGATTTTTTATGTCAAAAAAATTTTTTATCACAGTTATGGCATTCATAGCGGTTTCAGGTTTATCATCAATGGTATACGCAGGTGAAGGCGCTTCTGCAGCAGGCCTGTGGGCTGTTGCCTTTATGGCGATCGCCTGCGCCTTTGCTATCGGCATTGCAGCTGCCGGCACCGGCATTGCCATGGGATATGCGATAAACGGCGCCATGCAGGGGGTTTCAAGAAACCCGGAGGCAGGCGGCAGGATATTTACCATGCTTATACTTGGCCTTGCGCTCATTGAATCACTCTGTATCTATGCGCTGCTTATCAGCCTTTTAATGGTCTTCAAGATACCTGCGCTGGATGCCACCCTTGAAGCAATAATAAAGTCTATAGGGGCATAAATAAGTTTTATTTAGAAAGGAAAGATAAGGAAGGGAGAGAAATGGAAAAGAGATATAGCAGTTTAACGAATGAAGGTCCGA
>CAYWRH010000137.1:0-12145 GCA_964460435.1 uncultured Desulfatiglans sp. | reverse complement strand
TCTTTTCGGTAGGATTTATTCGATTTTACGATAGTACTGTGGTAAAGAACAGATATTTTTTCCGGCTATCGCCATTGCGATTTTGATGCTTTCATTTACCTTTCTGGGGGACGGGTTGCGGGACGCACTGGACCCGAGACTAAAGAAATAATATGGATAACTTACTTGAAATCAGAAATTTGTCTGTTCAGTTTAATACCCAGAATGGCGTGGTGAAGGCGGTTAACCGGATATCCTTTAACATAGCTTCAGGAGAAACTGTTGCCATAGTGGGTGAAAGCGGCTGTGGAAAAAGTGTAAGTGTCTTATCCATCCTTCGGCTTATCAAAGACCCGCCGGGCAGAATTATGGAAGGTGAAATTTATTTTAATGAGACCGATTTACTGAAATTGAATATGAAGGAGATGCAGAACATTCGTGGAGCCAGGATATCCATGATCTTTCAGGAGCCACTCACCTCTCTAAATCCGGTTTTAACAATAGGCCGGCAACTGACCGAGGCTTTGGAAACTCACCGAAACATGAGTCATCGGAATGCAGAGCATGAGGCTATCAGGCTTTTAAATTCAGTTGGAATTTCCAATGCTGAACATAGAATCCGCGAGTATCCCCACCGTCTGAGCGGCGGAATGCGACAGAGAGTCATGATAGCAATGGCTATCTCATGTCATCCACAACTGATAATCGCAGATGAACCCACAACCGCCCTGGATGTAACGGTTCAGGCACAGTTATTGGAGTTGATTCGGAATATCACCCTTACAATGCAAACATCTTTGATACTGATTACCCATAACCTGGGAATCGTGGCCCGTTACGCGCAAAGGGTTTATGTAATGTATGCGGGAAGTATTATTGAGCATGGTTCTGCTAAAGATATTTTTCATACCCCTGCCCACCCATATACCATAGGGCTCTTGGCATCAGTTCCCCGTTTTGATAAATCCAGGAAAAACAAGCTGGTAGCAATAAGCGGTCAACCGCCAGATCTTATAGAAAATCCAAAAGCATGTGCGTTTAAACCAAGATGCACATATTCACAGGAAATATGCTGGCAGGAATCACCGGTTTTGTTTGAAATAGGCCAGGGACATTTTACAGCCTGCACTCTGAATAAAAATGGGAATCTAGCATGCAAGAAAATTTAATCCTTCAGTTGAATAATGTAACCAAATATTTTCCACTTGGGTCAGGATTTTTTCATCACAATACATCGGCTGAAATAAAGGCAGTAGACGGGGTGAGCCTAGAAATAAAAAAAGGAGAAACCCTGGGCTTGGTTGGAGAAAGCGGTTGCGGAAAGACCACCCTTGGCCGATGTGTTCTTCAGCTTTATCGCCCCACTTCAGGAGAGATAATATATAAAGATCAGGACCTGTGTAAATTATCTGAAAATGAGTTGCGTCCGATACGCCGAAAGATTCAGTTAATTTTTCAGGACCCCTATGATTCACTGAACCCGCGTTTTACCGCCTCCGAAATTATTGGGGAACCACTGGTAATACAGGGGATCAAGGGAGAAAATGGATATCGAGACAGGATAATTGAAATGATGCAGACTGTCGGTCTTTCCCCTAATATGGCAGAACGATATCCTCACGAATTCAGCGGTGGACAGCGTCAGCGGTTGGGGGTTGCCCGCGCACTGATTCTTAACCCTGATTTTATAGTCTGTGATGAGCCCCTTTCAGCGCTGGATGTATCCATCCAGGCCCAAATAGTTAATCTGCTTGAAGAGCTGCAAGAAAAATACAACATAGCTTATTTGTTTATTTCACATGATCTTTCCGTTGTAAGACATATTAGTGACCGTGTGGCAGTAATGTACCTTGGCAAAATTATGGAATTAGCGGATTGTGATGAACTATATCAAAAACCTCTCCACCCTTACACTCAGGCGCTACTTTCTGCAGTACCCCAGCCTGATCCAAGCATTGAGGAGAAGCGATCTGTGATTATGCTACATGGGGAGGTGCCCAGCCCAATAAATCCTCCTAAAGGGTGTGTCTTTCATCCACGTTGTCCTAAGGTCTTAAAAGAATGTAGCAGGGTAGTCCCTCAATTAAAACGGATTGATAGCGGTCATCAAGTGGCTTGTCTGCTATATCAACAATCCTGGCCTGAAGGCAAATTTGATAAGGTAGAGTAAAGAGCTGGCGCAGTAGCTTTCAATAAAAGGCACCATATTAGGTAGTTATAATTTTTCTATGCTGTCAGCCATTACCCCCCTATGCTTGACATCTGCCTTGTGCAGCTCCTTTGCCCCTGATTTTTCAGATTATGCCTTTCAGGTTTTTCAGTAATAGCCTTTTCTATCAGGGCAATTATCTCCTCATCACTTTTTCCTTGCCTTAAAAGAGGCATTGCATCTATCTCTGTTTCTGAAAAGAGGCAACTCCTCAAATGGCCGTCTGCTGTAAGCCTCAGCCGGTTACACACAGCGCAGAAGTGGTTGCTTAAGGCGCCTATAAGGCCGATCTCTCCCTTTGCATTTTCTATTTTATACCGCTGCGCAGGGCCATCAAGGTTATTTCTTCTTTCAATAGGCATAAGTGGGCCAACATTCTGGAGGCGATTATATATCTCAAGTATTGATAAGAATTTTTCAGAATCCCAGTTATTCTCGCCTATGGGCATGTGCTCTATAAACCTTATATGGTATGGCTTTTCAAGTGTGAGCCTGCCAAATGCCTCTATCTCGTCATCATTTACACCCTTTATTGCGACAACGTTCAGCTTTATGGGTGAAAAGCCCAGCCTTTCAGCCTCCTGAATGCCCTCCCACACCTTATGAAAATAGTCACGGCCCGTTATCCTTTTAAACTTTTCGGGCTTAAGTGAATCAAGGCTAATATTTAGCCGCTGCACACCGCATGCCTTGATCTCCGCTGCATACTGCTTTAAGAGCACACCGTTTGTTGTAATAGATATCTCCTCAAGCCCCTCTATCTCACTCATGCTCTTTAAAAAGTCAGTAAAACCCTTGCGGACAAGGGGCTCTCCGCCTGTAAGCCTCACCTTGCGGATCCCCCTGTAGGTGGCAAGCCGCACAATCCTCAGTATCTCTTCATACCTGAGGACATTTTCATGCGGCAAGAATTCAATACCCTCTTCGGGCATACAGTACATGCATCTGAGATTGCACCGGTCTGTAATGGAAAGTCTAAGGTAGTTTATTTTCCGGTTGTTGCTGTCAACCATTGAAATCCTGTTCATAAAATCTTTAAAACCTGTTTGATAAAATGCTTATTTTACTATTTCCAACGAATGTTTTGTCATTCCCGTGAAAACGGAAATCCATTGGATTTAAAAAATGGATGCCCGCCTGCGCGGGCATGACGAAGTTGGCTGCTATAATATTTAATTTTCAAAACAACGTCCCCTGCCTGCCATCATGCAGAGGCTGAGTGGCTGATTCATCCTCCAGTGGTTTAATCCTCTCCTTAAGGAGATAACGTTCAAACATCCTGTTAAACTCTGTCCATGACCCCTCGGTCTTGTCCTTTGCAATGATCCTTGCTATTCCATTTATCTTGGCGTCAAGGTCGTCCACAAAATGGAGGACAAATGCCTCAATAAATTTGGGCTTTTTGGGTGAGCCGAACTCATACTCGCCATGGTGGCTCAAGATCATATGCTTTAGATAAAGGGCGGTTTCAGACGGGAATTTCCTTAATGCAAGCAGCTTTTCTTCAAGCATCAACACCCCCATTACAAGATGGCCAAGGAGCCTCCCCTCATCAGTGTAATCCACCACCTTTTCACATGTAAACTCCCTGATTTTACCAATATCATGGAGAAATGCCCCTGTTACAATAAGGTCTGAGTCCAGCTCAGGATACTGAAGGCATACCTGTTTTGCCATACGGCATACCGAGAGTGTATGCTCAAGAAGCCCCCCGATATAGCTGTGATGGAAATTCTTTGCGGCAGGCGCCTCTCTGAATTTTGTTATAAAACTGTGATCAGACAAGAATGAGTTTATCAGGTCCCTCATATCAGGGTTTTTTATGCCCCTCACAATCCCCTTGAGCTCCTTGATCATACCCGCAGGGTCATGGGGCGCTGCCTCAAGAAAGATGGAGGGATCATCACATTTAGCTAACGAAAGCCCTGTTAATGAGAGCTGCACCTGGTTCCTGTATGAGACCGCCTTACCGTTAACCGCAATAACGTCCCCCTCTTTAAATAGGGCGGAAAGCCCCTCTGCGTTATCCCATACCCTTGCCTCAATATCGCCTGTCTTGTCAGCGAGGGTCAGGCTTAAAAAGGTTGCGCCTGTCTTGGTCTGACCCGCCTTTTTTACCCTGACCATGTAGATATCATTTACCGGGGTATCCTCTTTTATCTCCTGAACCCAGAGGTGATCCGCTGCAGGGGTTGCCTGCTTTTCTTCATTAGTCATCAAAATTACCTTCAGGGCCTTTGGCCAAGGAGATATCTGCTGCACGTTTTCTGATCTTTTCCTCTGTCCATTCCTCAGGTTTTTCTATCCGGCCTGCCTTTGGCCCGAGGTTGTATGACCCGGCCTTTATAATTGCATCTATTGCAAGGGGAGCTGTATCCTTTGCGTTGAAGACATTCACAAGAAGATCATATACAAATGCCTCAACGCCTTTAACCATCCTCTCCCTGTATTCCCTTGCCTGACCCAGTATCCTGTTTTCAAATGGAAGATTAAGCTTTTTATAATCCCCGGCCTTTAAGGACTTGGATTTGGCATACTCGACCATTTCACTCCAGAGCGCATCGGACACGCCCTCTTTGGAGATCTTTACGAACTCCTTGTTTTCATCCAGGTATGCATTCCCGTATTCGTTAACCTTTACGCCCCATGAGATCATCTGCAGCGCTGTTGCCACGTTTGCCTTTGTTGTTGCTGTCTCAGCCGCTATCTTCCTTAGCCTGTCAGAGTTATTGCCTGATGTCCCGTGCTGAGCCCCTGAAATCTTGTATGGGGCAAGCGCCTTATGGATATCTGCCGTTAAACCCACCTGGATACCCGCATCACTTGCCTCTATGCCGTGTGTTGTGCCGTTATTGAGAGCTATCCAGTCAGGCGAAATGCCGTGTGCATTCAGCCCCTGGATAAGAAATTTTGCCTCGGCTACTGTGGAGAGCCCCTCCTTGCCCTTGATCTCGCCCACCTCTGTCTCATAACCTGCCCACTGGGGGATATAGGGGTTAAGGGCAATATTTGCCAGCAGGTTTTCATCATCGGGCATATGTGATGCATCAATGGCGATTGATGTCATGCCCGCATCAAACATGCTTGGAATCTCTGTCTTTGCTATCTCTACATCCTTTGCCGATTTTATCCCATAATGGTCTGCATGGATGGCTACCGGTATGGTAATATTGTATTCATTGCATATATCATCCACAAACCTTGCAAGGTTCCAGAAGGTCACAGCGCAATATGAGCTTGAGCCTCCTTCAGACTTTGCGATCTCAAGTATTACCGCTGCGTTTGCCTTCTGTGCTGCCATTAGTGTGCCCACTATTACAGGAAGGCTCCTTCCGTTTGCCGCTATGGTCATTGCTCTTCCCTTTGCCATTAATGCCCTGTCTATCACCTTGCCGCTTACAATAAGGGCGCGTGAGTTTGGGAATAATTTTTTTATGTTTGGGGGCCTGCCTATTTCCAATGCCTTTTCAAAAGCCTTGCTCTGATCAGCCATTTTATCCTCCCTGTTTAGTTAATATTTGAATATTGTTGATTAATTTACTAAACCGCCATAAAAATGCGTATTAAGAAAAACAGGGGTAGAATATAATAATATGATATCAAATGTCCACAATTGATTAAAAAAGGAGAAATAAATGATTTTTGATATTCTCACCAATATCCGCCGCTATGAGACCCTGAATATGGGTTTTAAAAAGGCTTTTAACTATATTGAAACCACTGATCTTATTGCACTGCCTGAAGGAAGATATGAGATTGATGGAGAACATCTATATTTAATGGTATCAAAAGAGAGAGGCCGCAAAAAAGAGGCGGCACAGCTTGAGATACACAAAAGATATACAGATATACAGCTTGTGCTGTCCGGGACAGATTATATGGGGTGGAAACCCTTGAAGAACTGCATTAAGCCTGTTTCAGCTTTTAACATGGATGAGGACATAGGGTTTTATAGTGATGAACCGGATGCCTTTATCCCTGTGCGCCCCGGCTATTTTGTGATCTTTGCCCCGGAAGATGCCCATATGCCCCTTATTGGTAATGGAGATATCCATAAGATAGTTATAAAGGTTGGAATGGAGGTGTAAGGCTAAACTTATTTCTTAAAAGTGCTATCCGGATGTGATTTCCTGAATACAAAAAATACTTTCACCACGGAGAGCGCGGAGGACACGGAGAATTTTTAATTAAAGCTCTGTGAACTCCGTGTACTTGTATGGTTAAAGTGGCAGGCTAAAATTGAACCACAAAGAGGTAAAGGGCGCTAAGAAAACAAAATTTATTTAATAATAAAAAAATAATAATCTTTTCTCCGTGCTCTCCGTGTACTCCGTGGTAATAAATTTTAGTTCAAACTTGTATATCGGAAAATAAATCATTTACAGATTGATTTTTTGAGCAATAATCCCTGCTACCGCCTTTCCCTCTTCCATGATGCCCTCATGGTATCTCAGACACCTGTAGCCCCTGAAAATTTCAAGGAGCTCATTATGGTCAAGGAGGTGTTCCGGGTTTTTTGGTTTGCCGAATCTTGCCTGGTCAACAATATAGGTCTCATAAACTACAATGCCGTTTTTACGAAGCCCTCTTCTGATAAAGGGGAAGAGCGGCCTCTGGAGGTAATTGAAACAGATAATAACATCATAGGCATAGGCCTTTATAAATGGGTCCTTTTCCAGGTCAATCTGGTGGGTGGTTATTTTTACGCCTTTTTCTTTTGCAAGCTCATTAGCCATGTTGATGGCCTCTAAAGAATTATCAACCCCCTCAACATCAAAGCCCATCTGCGCCAGATACACAGAGTTTCTTCCCCCTCCCATTGCAATATCAAGCGCCTTTCCCTTTGGAAGAAGGCGGATATTTTCAACCAGGAATTCTGATGGGGTATTGCTGTGTGTATGCATGATTTTCTCCTTTATTTCAAGCTGCTAAAATCAAACCCCTCTTTAAGTATCTGATCCTTAAACTTCGAAATATCTATCTTTGATGATATCAGCCTTGTAATTTTGGGGAATGTCTTTGTATCACCCAGCATGATGCAGCCAACTATCCTGCCATCCTCCATTACAACCTTTTTATAAGAGCCTTCACCCGTCAAGACCCTTGCATCCTTTTTATTATCTGCATCGATATCGCCTGCAGAAGCAAGCTCTATGCCCGCAACCTTTAAGGTGTTTGCCATGGTTGTGCCGGCATACAACATATCAACACCTGCCATATTGGCGCCTGCACATTTTCCCTGTTCCATTGCAGCAGGCCATATACCGTATGGCATGCCGTTAAATTCCGCACAGTCACCTGCAGCAAAGATATCGGGCATGCTTGTGTTCAGATGGCCGTTTATCTTTATGCCCTTGTCACAGTCAAGACCAATGGCCTTTGCCAGCTCCATGTTTGGCCTTACACCGGCAGATATAATAACCATCTGCGCGGGCAAAGTTTCTCCACCGGCAAGGCGCACCCTGTTTACCTCCTCATCCCCCTCAATCCTCTCGGTTTTTGCATCAAGCCTGAATGAAAAACCCATCCTTTCCATAATCCCTTTTAGCCTGGCTGCGCCCTCGTTATCAAGCTGTCGCGGAAGGAGCCTTGAGGCAAATTCCACAACAGTCACATTCTTCCCCATCCTTATCAGGGCATTGGCTGCCTCAAGGCCAAGGAGCCCTCCGCCTATAACAACAGCATCCTTTATCTTGCCGCTGCGTTCGATGATCCTTTCCGCATCACTGATGTCACGTATGGCAAAAACCCCATTTGTCTGGGCCCCTGTTATGGGCGGTATAAATGAGCGGCTTCCTGTTGCAATAAGGAGTCTGTCATAATGGATAATATCACCCTCATCAATAACAACCTCTCTTTTGTCAGGGTATATGCCTGTCACCCTTGTATTGAGCATGAGCCCTATGCTGTTTTCGCTGTACCATGAATCCCTTTTTGCAATAAGTGCATCCTTCTTGATATCACCGCTTATGTATTCATTCAGCCTGATCCTGTAATAGAAGGGGAGCCCCTCTTCTGTGACTATGGTGATCCTGCCATGTTTCTCAATCTTGCGGATGTTTTCGGCAGCCGTTGTGCCTGCCACGCCGTTTCCTATGATCAGGTACTCGCTCATAATATTTCCTCCGGAAATTTTCAGGGTTATTTCTTTGTAACGGTCTTTTTCTTTGCGGACTTACTCCTGTTGTCTCCTTCATCCTTGCTGAAATTATTAAGCCCCTCTGCAAGGTTCTTTAGTTTCGCATTGACAAGATAATTTATTGTGCCATAAGGATATGACCTGTCAGGCCTTAATGCGCCTGCTGTCTTACCGGTAAGTATCTCTATCCCTTCATCAATTGTCTTTACTGCATAGATATGAAACTTGCCCTTTTTTACCGCCTCTATAACATCCTTTCTGAGCATAAGGTCTTTAAGGTTGATCTCAGGGATCATTACCCCCTGCTTGCCTGTGAGCCCCTTCCTGTTGCAGCAGTCAAAGAAACCCTCTATCTTCTGGTTTACACCACCTATGGGCTGGATCTCGCCCTTCTGGTTTACTGATCCGGTTACCGCAATATCCTGCCTTATAGGCACATCTGCAAGGCTTGAAAGGATGGCATAAACCTCTGATGATGAGGCGCTGTCGCCATCAACGCCCCCGTATGACTGCTCAAATGCAATACTGGCGCTTACTGTAAGGGGTTTATCCTGTGCATATTTTTCACGCAGGTATCCGCCTAATATGAGCACACCCTTGTTATGGGTGCTCCCCGACATGTCAGACTCCCTCTCTATATTGATTATGCCTGCCCTGCCCATCGAGGTTGAGGCGGTTATCCTTGAAGGTTTCCCGAACATGTAGTCTCCGAGGCTGTACAAAGCGAGGCCGTTTACCTGGCCCACCTTTGTGCCGTCAATATCTATCATCAAAGTGCCCCTGTCAATCTGTTCCTGTATCTTCTCCTCAATCATGTTTGTCCGGTATATCCTGGAGTTAATGGCCTCTTCAACATGGGCTGCCGAAACTATTTTCTTTTTGTCCCTGGAAGCCCAGTAATCCGCCTCCCTTATGATATCGCTGAGCAAAGGAAAACCTGTTGATATCTTCTCCTGCCTGCCCGCCTCTCTCACCGCCTGCTCCACAAGGGCTGCAACCGCTCCCTTGTCAAAGGGTTTTAACTTTTCCTCCTTTGTCTTCATTCTGATGAATTGTGCAAACTTATGTATTGCCCTGTCATCCTTGTCCATGACAGTGTCAAATTCGGCCCTTACCTTGAATATCTTTGGGATATCCTCATCCATGCTTATTAAAAGATTATAGATGTAACTGTCAGAGATCAGCACCACCTTTACATCCATATCTATGGGCTCGGGCTTAATCCCTGTTGTTGTAAAAAGATAAAAGGGGTCATAGGTCTCTATCTGCATGGACTTGTTTTTTAAAGACCTTTTGAGTGCAGGCCATACGCCCGGCTCCCTTGCAGCATCAAGGAGGTTAAGGACAAGAAATCCGCCGTTTGCCTTTATCAAGGAGCCTGCCCTGATCCTGGAAAAGTCTGTGCGCCATATACCGCTCCTGTCAACGATCCTCTCTATGCTTCCGAACAGGTTCTGGTATGAAGGGTTGTTCTCCACTATAACAGGCGGCCCCTTACGATCTGAGTTATCAACAAGCAGATTCACATAATATATGTCAAACGGGTTTCCCCTTGCGACCATGAGAGGCATTCCACCGGGATAGATCTCCTGCTGACCGCTCATGAATATCTGGAGGTTTTCACTCATATCCTCGACTAAGCCCTCTAAAAAGGTCTCCACCTTTTTTGACTTGTACCGTCCTTTAATGGGTGAAACCAGTTCATTGGCCATGCTGAGAAAGAGCACCCTGTCCATCTCCTCAGTGTTCTGCTGTATCTCCTTTTGAAGCTCCCTCAGTTCAATAAATATCTGCTCTATCTCGTTTTTCAGGACAGCATATTTTTTTTTCATCTCCTCAAACTCTTTTTTCGGGAAGCGGCCCTTCTCCACCATCTGCTCCACCTGGTCAATATGTGTGGGCTGACCATCAACAAGCGGGGCAACCTCCGGCCTCTTCACCTGTCCCATCTGGACATCAACGAGTGTAAACCCCTCATCCCTTACCTTTTTGTCCAGCTCCTTGAAAAACCCCTTGCCCTTTCTTTCGTACTCCTCCATTATCTCCTTTTTCCGGTTTATATAATCCTGTCCCTCAAAAAGGCGGGGCACCTCCCTTTTAAGGGTCTCTATGAGGTTATGTATATCCTTTTTGTACCTTTTCCCCTGGCCTGCCTTTAGTCTTATGAGCACAGGCTCATCCGGGTTTTTGAAATTGTTTACATAACAGAGATCATCCGGCACCCTGCCGCTTTTATCCGATATCTCATGAAGGAGTTTTTTTACTGTGGCGAGCCTGCCTGTGCCGGCAGGGCCTGTTACAAAGATGTTGTATCCGGCGTGGTTCATGCCTGCGCCAAACCTGAATGCATCAACCCCCCTCTTCTGGCCGATTATCTCAGTCAATGGTTCAAGGTCATCTGTTGTCTCAAATGTAAGTTTCTTTGGATCAAGTGTCCATCTCAGCGCCTCTGCTTTTACTTCCCTGTCTGCCATCTTTATGGGCATATCTCCTCCCTTTTAACCTGCGTGAATAATTTAACCGTTTACCTGAGCCTTACCCTTACACCCCTTTTTTCCTCTCCCGAATAGACGGGCATAACAATCTGCAAAACATCATTTTCATATGTGGCCCTTACCTTTGAAAGGCATATACGCCTGTGGACAGGGATTGACCGTAAAAAGGCGCCCGACCGTTTTTCAGCCACTTTATGAGATTCATCCCCCTGCACCGTCTCCTCACTTACCCTGCCACTTATGGAGATGACATTGCCAGTAATGGTTATTTCTATATCACCAGGATCAACCCCTGGCATGTCGACCCTCAGGATGAGTTCGTTATCCGTTTCAACAATATCGTAATCCGGTCTTTTCAGCCTGACACAGGCAGATGAAAGATGCTGAAACTCAACAAGCATCCTTTCCATCATGCTGTCCAAATCCTTTTTAAGCCTGTTTATTTGTCTCTTTTTCCAGATCACAAGCTCTGGCATTATCACCCTCCTTTTATACTGGGGATTACGGGTATCAGGGCATGACCATATAAGGGCCATACCACCCCTGTTTTGAGTGATTTACTATTTACTGAATGATGATTTTTTAAAAGCCATTCTAACATCTGAGCCTTTATCCTCCAAGTGAAAAGTGTCTATTAACCATGAGAAGCTCCATAACCATATGAATCCTTGACAGAAAGTCTTATACGGTTTATTTCTGTCATACAGATACTAATTTGAAAGGTGCAGCATGAATAAGAACTTGACCCGGGAAAGGGCAGAAAAGATAATTGACACAAAAAGAAAAATGGCTGGAAGAGGCCTCTCCTATGCAGAAAAGCTGCTTTTCCTGCATCAGGCAGAGGGTGAGACAGATAAAACATATGTTGCTGGAAGGGACATAATAAAGTTATTCCCTGACCGTGTTGCAATGCAGGATGCCACGGCCCAGATGGCAATGCTACAGTTCATCCAGGCTCAGAGAAAGAGGAGCCATGTTGATGCCACCATACACTGCGACCACCTGATAACCGCAGAAAATGGAAATGCCCCTGACCTTGAGAAGGCAGCAGCCACAAACAGAGAGGTATATGATTTTCTCGCCACAGCCGCCCTCAGGTACGGGATAGGGTTCTGGGGGCCGGGTTCAGGAATCATTCACCAGGTATTGCTTGAAAATTATGCAAAACCCGGGCTTCTCATGATTGGCACAGACTCCCATACCCCGAATGCAGGGGGGCTGGGGGCGCTTGCAATAGGCGTTGGGGGGGCTGATGCCGCAGAGGTAATGGCGGGGCTTCCGTGGGAACCCCCGTTCCCCTTTATTAGCGGCGTAAGGCGTAAG
>CAYWRH010000136.1:0-12301 GCA_964460435.1 uncultured Desulfatiglans sp. | reverse complement strand
GTAGATGTTTATTTCCTTGAATTTTAAAAGCAACTGGCATGCCATGACCACCGGGAATAATAAACCTTTATAAAACAATACGATACAGGAAAGAGCAATTTTTGTAGGGATGGATAATAATACATTAATGTAATTCTATTTTATTTTTAAAACAATTTTGTTCAAGAAACAGGTCTATTTGTTCATGTAACTGAATCCATTTTAATACTTAAAATAAAGGATTCATATTCTTGACACTAATATGATGCTCAAATATATTAGCGCAACTTAAAAATCAGGAGGGCTTATGCCAAAAATCAAGGATATTAACAAGGTAATGATTATCAGTTCCGGGCCAATAATAATTGGACAGGCCTGTGAATTTGACTATTCCGGCACCCAGGCCTGCAAGGCGCTCAGAAAGCTTGGCTACGAAATAGTTCTGGCCAATTCCAATCCCGCTACCATTATGACTGACCCGGGGATGGCAGAGGCAACATATATTGAACCGCTCAACGTAAATGTTATGAGGGAAATAATAGAAAAAGAAAGGCCTGATGCCCTTCTCCCCAATCTTGGAGGGCAATCGGGGTTGAATCTCTCTTCCGAACTTGCTGAAGCAGGCATTCTGGATGAATATGGCGTAAAGGTAATAGGTGTTGATCTAGATGCCATAAAAAAGGGTGAAGACCGTATAGAATTCAAGAAAACCATGTCAAGGCTCGGTATTGAGATGCCAAAAAGCAAACCGGCATACACGGTCGAAGAGGCAGAAAAGATTGCCGAAGAGCTTGGCTATCCTGTCGTGATCCGCCCGGCCTATACAATGGGCGGCACAGGGGGCGGGCTTGTCTATAATATTGAGGAGCTCAGGACCGTTGCATCTAGGGGTATCTCCGCAAGTCTTGTCGGGCAGATACTTGTTGAGGAATCTGTTTTGGGGTGGGAAGAGCTTGAACTTGAGGTGGTGCGCGATGCCAAGAACCAGATGATCACTGTCTGTTTTATAGAAAATGTGGATGCTATGGGCGTTCATACGGGTGATTCATACTGTACAGCGCCCATGCTCACCATTGACACGGAACTTCAGAAAAAACTCCAGAAATATGCATATGATATTGTAGAGGCAATAAATGTTATTGGCGGCACAAATGTGCAGTTTGCCCATGACCCCAAAACAGGAAGGGTTGTTGTTATAGAGATAAACCCCAGGACATCAAGGTCTTCAGCCCTTGCCTCAAAGGCAACAGGCTTTCCTATTGCCCTTGTGTCAGCGCTCCTTGCAGGAGGCATGACCCTGGATGAAATGCCCTACTGGCGCGAAGGAACGCTTGATAAATACACACCCTGGGGCGATTATGTTGTAGTGAAGTTTGCGCGGTGGGCATTTGAAAAATTTGAAGGGGCAGTGGATAAGCTCGGCACCCAGATGCGCGCTGTCGGCGAGGTTATGAGCATTGGCAAGAATTACAAGGAGGCCTTTCAGAAGGCTATAAGGTCTCTTGAAATCGGCAGGTATGGGCTCGGGTTTGCCAAAAATTTTAATCAAAAGACGCTTGATGAACTGATGGACATGCTTTCGGAGCCATCAAGCGAGAGACAGTTCATCATGTATGAGGCCATAAGAAAGGGGGCATCAATATCTGATCTTAATAAAAAGACTCATATTAAGACATGGTTTATTGAGCAGATGAAGGAGCTTGTTGACCTTGAGAACATGATGCTGGAATACAGAGGAAAGGAGTTGCCTGATGATCTTTTGATCAGGGCCAAAAAGGATGGATTCGCTGATAAATACCTCTCCAAAATATTGCAGATTCCGGAGAAAGATATCAGGGAAAAACGCACTAGACTCGGCATAGTAGAGGCATGGGAGCCTGTTCCTGTTAGCGGCGTGGAAGATGCAGCCTACTACTATTCCAC
The DNA here is from genome assembly GCA_964460435.1 of uncultured Desulfatiglans sp. GTDB lineage: Bacteria > Desulfobacterota > DSM-4660 > Desulfatiglandales > HGW-15 > JAAZBV01. The sequence goes on along the minus strand of CAYWRH010000136.1, from coordinate 10,399 downwards.
CTACAACGCCCCTGACAAGGTTTCTGTAAGTAATAACAGAAAGATCATGGTGCTTGGAGGCGGCCCCAACAGGATCGGGCAGGGAATAGAGTTTGATTACTGCTGTGTGCATGCGGCCTTTGCCATAAGGGATGAGGGGCTTGAGTCCATAATGGTCAACTGTAACCCTGAAACCGTTTCCACAGATTATGACACCTCTGATAAGCTATATTTTGAGCCCCTCACAGTTGAAGATGTATTAAGCATCTATGAAAAGGAAAAGCCTGAAGGGGTTATAGTGCAGTTCGGCGGACAGACCCCTCTTAACCTTGCATCAGAGCTTGAAAAGGCCGGTGTAAAGATAATAGGCACCTCCCCTGATGCGATTGACCTGGCTGAAGACCGTGACCGTTTCAGGCATGTCATGAAAAAACTGGGCATACCTCAGCCTGAGTCAGGCATGGCAGTTAATCTTGATGACGCGCTGGCAATAGCGGCTACAATAGGGTACCCTCTAATGGTGAGGCCTTCATATGTTCTTGGGGGCAGGGCAATGGAGGTGATACATGATGAAGAGATGCTGAGGCGTTATGTTAATGCCGCTGTTGATGTAACCCCTGAACGGCCCATACTGATAGATAAGTTCCTTGAAAATGCCATTGAGGCAGAGGCAGATGCCATCTCTGATGGCATAGACGCATTCGTTCCCGCTGTAATGGAGCATATAGAGCTCGCAGGAATACACTCAGGCGATTCTGCCTGTGTAATTCCTCCTGTAAGCATACCTGCCAAGCATGTTGAAACCATATATGAATATACAAAAAAGATAGCTATAGAACTCAATGTTGTGGGGCTTATGAATATCCAGTATGCTATTGCAAATGATACTGTTTATATTCTTGAGGCAAACCCCAGGGCATCAAGGACAGTGCCACTTGTATCAAAGGTGTGCAACATCCAGATGGCCCGCATGGCAACACAGATCATGCTGGGGAAAAAGATAAAGGACCTTGATATAAAGCCTAAGGCTATCCCCCATTATGGCGTAAAGGAGTCAGTGTTCCCCTTTAATATGTTCCCTGAGGTTGACCCGATCTTAGGCCCTGAGATGCGTTCAACAGGAGAGGTGCTGGGGCTTGCAGACTCATTCGGGCTTGCCTATTACAAGGCACAGGAGGCGACCCAGGCGGTACTTCCATCAAGCGGAACAGTGCTTTTAACAGTAACTGAGGATGACAGGCCTGCTGTGCTTGAGGTGGCAAGACAGTTCAGGGCGCTTGATTTCAAATTAAAGGCCACTAACGGCACATGCAGGTTCCTTAATGAAAACGGCATCGAGGCAGAGCCAATATTCAAGATGCACGAAGGAAGACCCAATATTGTTGATGGCATTAAAAACAAGGAGATCGCCCTTGTTATTAACACGCCATCAGGCAGGCTGAGCAAGCATGATGATTCGTATATCAGAAAGGCGGCTATCAAATACAAGGTTCCCTATATCACAACCCTTGCAGCAGGCATTGCAGCGGCAAGAGGTATAGCTGCATTCCGCAAAGGACACGGAAGCGTTAAATCGCTTCAGAGTTACCATAGTGATATAAAATAAAAAGGGGATTATCTTATGGATGGAATAGTAGGAATATACGGGCCTCATGACAGAGAGCTTGTCAACAAGGCGTTTTTGGCAACTGGCGCCTGTCAGCACAGGGGCAAGGCCAGCACAGGTATTGCGGTAGGAAGCGGCAAGGGCATCTACATACATAAAGACCTGGGAAGGATCGCCGAGGTTATTGACAGCAGGCTCGTAAAGATATTTCAGGATCTTTCACCCCAGGCAGTAATAGGCAATATCGGTTACACGAAAAACGCCGTTGCAGAAAAGAAAAATGTGGAACCGGTTGAGATTGTGCCCTATTCAGCTTCAGATTATCATGTTGTAATAACAATGGACGGATATCTTACAGGAGAGGAGGAGCTGATTCAGGATCTTTCCTGCGAGTATAATTTCCAGACCGGAAACATTACAGAGATTGTAGGGGCGCTCCTTCATAAATATATAAAAGAGGAAGGCATCAGTTTCGGGGCTGGAGAAAAGCTCACTGAAAAACTTGAAGGCAGAGCAACCTTTGCGCTTGCTGCCCTTGTGTATGACGGGAAGGAAACACATCTTATTACCCTTAATGATTCCTATGCCTTTGAACCCTTCTGCTACGGAATACTTGATGGTACCTTTGTAGCGAGTTCAGAGTCATGTTCGCACAGGAGGCTTGGCGGCTCAATCAGTAAAGAATATGACGGCGCAGAGATGTCCATCTGCAACTCATCAGGCATTGAAACAAGAAGGGTGAGAGTAAAACAGATGAACCCCGATGTTTTCCAGGCTGTCTATTTCGGGAACGTTGCATCTCTTTTCAGGGGCAAGGAGATATTCCAGATAAGGCGTGAGCTTGGTCTCAAGCTTGCTGAATATTATAAAAACACCAGCGCTGACATTGTCATCCCCAACCCTGAGTCTGGGTGGGGGGTCTCTGTGGGCCTTGCAGAAGGACTCAAAAAGAATCTGTATCCTGCGCTAATAAAACTGCCACAGGCGGTTCGCACCTTTCAGGAGGGCATGGGGCAGACACGCACAAAGGAGGTTGGGCTCAAGTTTGGCGGCATAGATTCCATCTTAAGTAACAGACGCATTGCTATGGGTGATGACAGCATTGTAAGGGGGAGCGTATCCGAAGGTGGGTCTGTCTGGGTTGTTTATAATGCAGGCGCAAAATTTATTGAATTCTGGATATCATATGGCGCCATGTTCTTCCCCTCCTTCAAGGAGTGGCACAGGGGCGTAAAATGCCTGAATGAGCTTGCTGCACAGAGGGCATTCATGAATGATAACCCCTATGATAAATCCCTTGACGAGATAAACAGGGCAATCGCAAAGCTCGTGGGTGTGGATGAGGTTAGGTACAACACCCTTGAAGGCATAAGGGCTGTTACAGGAGATGGCTCTTTCCAGGCCCTTGACGCAAGTTACCCAATATCTGAAAAGTACTGGCCTGACTTTATTAAGGCAGAGGTGGAGAGGTATAAAAGGTATAGGTAATTAAAGCTCCACCCAGAACGAAATAAATTCTGGATGGAGCTCTCAGCAGTCAGCGATCAGCCAATTTTCTATTTTGGAATTCGCAGGTAAAAAGGTAAAAACTCTAAAGCGTTATACAATAATAGAGGTGAGTAGCCTGTACAGCTCACAGAAAGCACATATGATTTTATAAGTAGGGTATTGGCGTAAACCAGTAACTCACTTCAGAATGGCAGTAATACCAAGGCGGTTGAAGGTTCTTATCTTTAGCCGCCTGTTCAATCCCGATATTAATTTTTTTCCGATATCTTGTTCAACAATTGCCAGATCATGCCTGGCCTGAAGATTCATCCAAAACCGGGCGCTATTATCAAAATAGCTTGAAAGAAGCAGGGCAGATTAAGCCTAAACCCCGCGTTTGCCATTATTAATATGGGTTTTTGGGGTGCTTTTTGTTTAAAAGCCAAGATATTTTTTTATTGCATCCAGAAAAACTGCGGCATCTTTCAGGTATGATTTTACCAAACTCTCATCCGGTTCAGCGAAATCAACATAATCAAATTTCTGCCTGTATTCAAAAGCCTTATTATAGATTCTGCCAAGTGAAACAGGTATAATGCCACTCTTTACAAATTCACGATTGAAAAAAGCCTTCACCTGTCCATGCTTAGAAAAAGACACATCTTTCAGGATCAATACAGCCTGAACAGCATAAAATAGTGAATAATAAATCCGATTCATGGCGAAGACGAGCATCTTTTTATCATACATAATCTCGGCTGCCTTTAATGATTCTTCTGCACGCTGCATCCGGTATGATATAAGAGAGTCTTTGTCTTCGGGCTTCAAATTATTACACCTTCTGAAAATATGGTTTGCTGTATTGGTGTGGTCCCTATCTTTCCTTTCAAATCCTGCTCGCTTACAGCTATCAAATCAATAAGACAATCGTGTTTCAGCTCCATATCATAAGCTATATCGAATAACGCCTCTTCTATTTCTCTATTTAACTTAACAAGACATACCCATACATCGATATCAGATCCCTTTTTTGCTTCGCCACGAGCAGAAGACCCAAAAACCCTGAATTCCAGAATGGGATATTTCTCCTGGATTTTTTCGCGTAATTCTTCAACTATTTTTTTTCTTTCTTTGTCCATTAAGTGATACCTCTTGATCTGTTAGCTATATCGCCTGTTTTAAAAAATCCTACCATATTAAGGTTCGTAAGGGCAAGATGTAAAAGAGGATTATAAATAACTTCTTAAAAACAATAATAGCAAGGCTATTAAAGGTTATTATCTTTTTCAGCCTTTGCATATACAGGCTCCTCGAAAAAGGTATATGTATATTTTAATAGCGGGATAAAAACCACTAAATTTACATCAACCATTCACCATACTGCATTACTTCGAAGGCTACCGGGTTTGAGGAATTAAAGTACATAAGTTGGTTATTAGGTAAATTTTTTAGAGAGTATCACTTAAAAATCAACCTTTTCATTTTTGTAATAGAGTAGCCTCCTTTACTTTTAGTCGCAAAAGATATGTCTCCCCAACACGGTTAACAGGAAAATCAGATATATCCTGTATGGAATGAGCGGCGGGCACATCCGCAGTCGTTTGCAACTATGGCGGGGCAAGAGACACAGGGAAAATAAAAATTACCCTGCAGGAGCAGACTCCTGCCTGGCACGGCGCAGCTTTAGTATAAAGCCGTCCGCGGGAGTAATCCCGGGACGGCCTCTTTATAGAGTTAACCCTTCTTCTTTGGCGGAGGGCCAAATATCTTTAAGTTTGCTGGTCCACCCCAGTCAAATGTGGTTAAATCAAAATCCGGGACACGTGGTTCGCGGTCAAGAGTAGGCCCAAGATAGAGGGCATGGAAGAGCACCGGTTTATTTATTTTCCTGAAATTGAGCGGGGCATGCTGCATGCCTTTAGGTATAAAGACTACGGTTGTTGAGGTTATTGTATGCTTCTCCATCTCCTCGCCCATCCAGAGGTCTATCTCTGCGTCATAGCTCTTGCAAAGGTCTGGCAAATCTGCGCCAAGGAAGATCAAAAATTCATCATACTTATGGATATGGGGTGTTTCCCAGCATACAGGCGCCTTGAATACCTGCCACCCTATTGTGGCGGTTGCCCCTGGTAGTGCAGATGCTCCCCTGAAATATGTCTGGGGGCTCGCTATTTCAGGAAACATGGGGAGGCTGTTAAGGGAGACAAAATCATTTGCCTTTGGCGGTTCACCCTTGTCTGACAGGAAATATTTCCCATAAATTGTACCATCCGGTGACGGGCTATTTGCCGGAGAAGCTGCCATCACCTCGCCCTGCTCCGGCATCAGGTATTTCTGGAGTGAATTTGCAAGTGCAAGGCCTCCTGCGCCTACAATGAGTTTTTTAAAAAAACTTCTTCTTGATGTACTCTCTTTCATGCTGCTCTCATTACTCATAGTCATATCTCCTTTTTGTTACATGTTAAGTTCGGGAAATGAGGATAACCCTTTCTATACAATAAACAATTCAACTAAAACAATATTTTTATTCATTTATAAAAAAACGAATTAAATACAGGAATATAAGTGTTGAATCAAAGTATGGCAAAAGGCACAATGTGAATTGGATGATATAGGGTATGACTGTAGTGGCCTGTGTACCCGCCTGCGTATGCTGGTAACGGATAACAGTTATAGGGGCAACCAGCCGCCTTCGTTTAAGAACCCATAACTACGCCAGTCCTGACATTGGCCGTCCCTACAACAATTTTTTTTAAACCTGGAAGGAATATACCTATAAATCGTTTATCTTATCACGGTAACACGGCTGCTCACAGTGAAACTTGTATACTGGGTTCCGCCTGAATATGCCCCTCCTGTATAAACCCCGCCTTTAACATCCCCACCAGTATATGTACCGCCAAAAAAGACCTTATATGTTGTCCCTGTCACAAGCTGTGGAGAGGTATAGACAACTGATGAGTATGCTTTTTGGGGTGCAAAGGTGATAACATCTGTTCCGTCACTGGTCTCCATATGAAATAATGAACCAGCGCTTTTCTGATTAAAAATTAAAAGCAGGGCATTCTGTGATGAACCTGAACTGCCAGGGGCCTGTGCCATGTTATATGTCCCTGCCCCGACAAGGGTTCCTCCTGTTGTTGTGAATGTACCATAATCCAGTATCCCGTTGGCGCCGGATACTGGGCCGTTGACTATAACCGTTCCACCGCTCAAGTATACCGCACCATTTGAATCAAACCCATCGGCATTTGTACACTCAAGGTAAATATATCCCCCTTTGATATAGACAGCCACCCCGGCGCTGTTTTCACCACGTTTTCCATCAGTGGCATTCAGGGGATCATCATATGATTTTATATGAATCTCACCATCATTAACAGTGATAACCTTGCTCTCTATTCCTTCATAACAATCAGTAATATCTATAATCCCGCCATTTATTGTCAGGGCATTATCAGCATGAATCCCGTCATCTCCGGAAGTAATTTCAAATTCTCCACTATTTATTACTACAGTATCATTAGAGTGTATTGAATCATCTGCTGTATCAATAGCAAAGAGACCATCATTAATGGTTATACCAACTGTTCCCTTCAGCCCTTTTGCCGTATCAGCCACAACATAATTGCTCCCGCCTGCTGTGATAATATCAAATTCACCATCCTGTATAATGATATGGGTCTGGGCCTGGATAGCATCTGCCCCCGCATCAATATCGAAAACACCTTTCTCAACATAGATATAGCCCTTTTCAGCATCTCCATCTTCAGTAGATTTAAGCCCGTCACCACCTGCCATAATGTTTATATTACCATCATTGATATTTACATAATTCTTGCCAATAATCCCATCATCGGCTGATGTTACTGTAATAGTGCCACTATCAATAATAAGCCCATCCTTGCTTTTAATGCCGTCCTTATAATCAGTATAAATAGTCAATGAACCTGATCCGCATATAACCAGATCTTCCTTACTGTAAACAGCAGCATCTATCTCTTCACTGTCTGCATCATTGACTGTTTCTGTGTGCCGGTCTGTGAGATAATTATCTGTGCCAGCTTCAAGCCTTATAATAACTCTGTCCGCATTTTCTATATCAATCGGTGGCCCGAATGAACATGTTATACTGGCATTACTAAATACCAGTCTGACATCACCTTTCTCCAGGGTGTCCACTTTTATCTGACCGTTAGCCGATGTTCCTGAAATATTGAATGTTCCGGGAGAATTTATTGTTACAACATTGCCCTTATATGTTGCGCTTTCAGTGTCCCCAGTTATTGTTATTGAGCCAAACATAATGTTAGTGGGGTTCACATCATCATCTTCATATGTAAAAGAGATGCCATCAGGAAGGTTTGATCCATCATATTTGCTTTCAGATATGCCAGTATTTCCCCCGGATGAACCATTCCCTGTATCACCTGTTCCTCCTGTTCCGCTGCTCTTTTGACCACCGTCTCCACCACCGCATCCCGAAGCAATAAAAGCTAATAGGCCTGAAAAAAATAAAAGCCCAAGATAAAACCGCCGGTTTGTTTTTATAACTGCATTCATGTTAACCACGACTTATCCCTCTCTTTTTAGAATTTATGTTTTATCGTAAACATGTAACTATTTTCTTTATATAAACCATCTTCAGGGTCTTCATCCTTTGTCCTGCAATAATCAGCCCTGAATGACCATGCATCTGAAAGATTATAACTAATCCCTGATTTATATTTTATGCGATATGCTCTCTGAAGATAGTGTCCTGCATCAAGGGGATTGTCTGATCTGTATTTTGTTGTAAGCTTGCTATATCCCATGGATAATGAAATATCTTCTGTAACCCTAATTGATGGATTGATCTCTATAAAATATCTTCTTGATGAGCGGTCAATAGCCGTATAAAGAGGTGCATTCCCCCGTATCATACCATCACCGTTTACATCAATGGATGATACAGTCTCATCATACAGGATATATTCCATATCGCCAGGTGAAGAGACATCATCATACCTGTAACTGCCCTCAAGGCTTAAGATATTTAAAATTTCCAGCTCAATTGAAAGGCCGCCAAACTCCGTATCTTTGTCCCTGTTATCAAATATGGAATTATATGACCTGGTTGAATACCCGGCAAAAGGTTCAATATTTATACCTGAAATTATATTCTCCTTATCATCAATAATCATATACCTGTAACCTGCCATACCTTCGAACTCATTATATGTGGCTTCACTATAGGTGCGTTCATCTTTTGAGATATTGCCATTTTCGTTTATATCGTTAAACTTGGAGAGGTAATTCTTCTTTTTATAATTATAAATTGAGCTGCCCCTGAATATGAAACTGCTTTTTTTATTGATTGGATATTTTATCATGATCCTGCCTTCAGGATAAGAAGAGTCACTGTTCTTTATATAGTAGTTGTATTGCAGCCATGCTGTAAGCGCAAACTTGCTCCAGTCAGGGCACCACTTCATACCCATTCTGGGTTTGAGGATATAGTCTGACAGGGAACTCATGCCCCGAAATCTGCCGCTCGCCGCATCATCAGGATCATTTTGATTCATTCTTGATATCTGGTCTTCTGTTAATCCGAATATATTGTCACTGTATTCAAGCCCCAGTTCGCTGAATATATATAGCCTCTTATCCTCTTCTTTTCCAAAACAGGTTGTTACTGTAAGCAGCACAGTGCAAATAAGACAACTGGCAACCTTCCCGGTTTTTTTAAGGTATTTTCCCATGTTATCTCTCCTCAGCCTTTCCTGGGCAATGCTTGCCGTACTGATAAATTATTTTTAACATCGCTGTGTCATTAAGAAAATTTATCTTGATGATCTCAGCCCTCAGCACATCCAGCCCTGTTCTATCCTTAAGGTCATCTATAAGCTTTGGATAATTATCCGGCTTTATAAGCTCTATTTTTTCATAGGTAATGATTTGGCTGCTCTCACCATACAGAAAGATATTTTTTTCAAGTACCAGTACTGCCATAACAATAGTCATATTCGCAAGAAGGAGTTCAGCATAACTGGTTTTATCATCAGAGAGCGCATTTAAAACTGCTATAATTATTACTGTAAAAAGATATGTCATTTCTCTAATGGGTATCTGTTCTGTCCTGTATCTTAATATGGAAAAAACGGCAAAAAGCCCAAATGCAAATCCTATCTTTAGTTTTATGCTCCCCATGAGAAAACAGATAAGGAACACAGTGATATTGACGAGAACAGTCGTGAATACATAGTTGGCCTCCCTGTACCTGGGGTAGAAGATCATCCTGATGATAATAAAGGTAAATAAAATATTGATACCAAGCCTTATTAACATCTGCCCGCAATCATATGGGTCGATTAATTGAATTCCGAAAACTGTAAACTGTGCAATATTTTTTAACATCATCTATCCCTATTAAGTTTGTTTATTTTTAATATATACTTTTTAAAACGGTTATATTTCAGACTTTTCCAGGTCATTACGAGTCCAATGCAATACTTGCTGAATTTGGTCGGATGGATTGCCATTGGCTTCAGGAACTTGAAGAATCGCGGGTTTAATGTACGTCCTTCGCGCTTTATTTCGGTAACAACAAGATTATGCATTACTCCTGTTGATGAATCCTTTCCTGTAAAAGAGAGATCTGTATCTATGGTCAGCCTTTCGCCTGAATAACGATCCGCAAATGTGATACGTTCAAATTCAACAATAAGGCTGGGCATGAGGTTATCTATAAAGCTTTCATTGGAGACTGATATATGGGAATGGAGAAAGGACTTTAGCTCCCCTGGCAATTCATCCCCATTAAAGCCCTTATCTAATGAAATCCTGTTCTTGAAAGTCTTTTCTCTGTTATTTTTTTGCTTGATTTCAAAAAAGTTCTGATTTGAATCAACATATCTCCTGTGCCTTATTTTATACCTGTCATAACTCTTGTTGTGATGCTGATGATAAAACAGCAGATCAGGGGTATCATAATAGGTGCTTGCATATCTGAATGATCGCCTGTCGTCTATTTCGAGTATTTCGTAGTGCCCGGATAAAAATTCAAGCAGGCGTGGCAAACTATCTCTATGAAAGACAAACTTGGTGTCATACCTTTTTAGCAGTTTAACGACCTCAAGACCTTCAAGGGATGTTGAAGAAAAGCCAGATAATTTTTTATAATAATCTTCCATTATTTTAAAAATTTCTGATGATTCAATTGACTTTAATAAAATGATGTCATTAGTTTCCAATGTATTACTAAATACTTTCATCTTTTCACTAAAGGAAATCTCATCATTATTAAAAAACAATTCTATTGAGGTTCCTGACTCTATTCCAGTCGAC
>CAYWRH010000135.1:0-12513 GCA_964460435.1 uncultured Desulfatiglans sp. | reverse complement strand
AATAATGAACCTTTTGAATTAGCAGTAGTTGTTTTGAATGAAGAGGTTTTTTCTCTTATTTATGCACGAACAAATTATTTTAACCCTTATAAAGGGCTTTTTAGCATAAATGCAATAGGTGTACAAAATTACAATCTAATTAAAGAATTAGTCAGCTGGCAGGATTCAGGAGCATCTATTAAAAATGGGTCACCAAGATTCAAAGTATCAGATAGTCTTTTTGTTAGTGCATTTAAAGTGAGTGAGGTGGATAAGCTTTCTAAGTACAATGAAAAATCCTATGATTTACGTACTAATTTTATAAATGTTGCCTACTGGAACCCATCGATTATTGCAGATAAAGAAGGGAAAGCGAGTATTGAGTTTGAAGCGCCGGAAAACCTTACTGGCTGGCGGATCTTTGCAATGGCTGTAACACCTACAGACCAGATGGGATTAGGTGAAGGTAAATTTTCTGTTACAAAGGATACTGAGATACGGCCTGTTATGCCTAATCAGGTAACTGAAGGGGATAGATTTAAGGCTGGGTTCAGTATCATGAACCGGACTGATAAGACTCGGGAATTGAAGATTAATATTACAGCCGAAGGGGCTATTGAAACCGATCTGGGTCAGAATACTCGACAGGTGACAGAAACTGTTACTGCTGAACCCAATAAACGCACTACGGTGTGGCTGCCTTTAAAGACAAAAGGGGCTGGAAAGATAAAATTCACAGCAAAGGGTGGGGATGCTACAGATCAGGATGGGCTTATACATGAGCTTGATGTTCGTAAGATGATTAGCCTTGAAACCTCTGCCACATATGGAACATCAATTGAAAATAAGGTTACCGAATCTCTCCAGTTCCCTGAAGATATTAGGACGGATGTTGGTAATGTAAAGGTATCCCTTTCGCCTACTGTTATCGGTAATGTAGAAGGTGCCTTCCAATATATGCGCGATTACCCATATGAGTGCTGGGAGCAAAACCTTACAAAAGCGGTTATGGCATCTCATTATCAGAACCTGAAGAAATATATGTCTGAGAATTTTCTCTGGGAAGGCTCTGATAACCTGACTCAATCCATGCTTGATAAGGCAGCATCTCTCCAGACACCTAATGGTGGCATGGCATATTACACACCTCAGGATCAATATGCTGACCCATACCTGAGCGCCTACACCGCCATTGCCTTCACATGGCTATCAGAAAGAGGCTACAAGATACCATCAGATGTGCAGGAGAAACTAAATGGATATTTATCAGCCATGCTTAAAAAGGAAGAAATCTCTGATTTCTATTCTAAAGGCATGGCATCTACTGTAAGGGCTGTTGCATTAGCTGCACTGGCTAAACAGGGTAAGATAGGTATTGATGATATAAAACAGTATTATCCCCATGTAAAGGATATGGACCTGTTCGGTAAGGCCCATCTCCTGATGGCTGCTATTCAGGTAAAGGGTACAGAGGATATGCAGAAAGGGGTGTTTAATATGATCCTTTCCCATTCAGACCAGACAGGAGGTAAATATCTATTCACTGAGAAAATTGATAGCGGTTATGCAAGGATATTATCATCCTCTATCAGGACAAACGCAGCCATATTGAGCAGCCTTATTGCCTATGGAAAGACAGAACAGGGTAAGGACCTTGTTGGTGATATACCATTCAAGATAGTACGTTACATAACCCAGACCAGAAAGCAGAATGGCAGGTGGGAAAACACCCAGGAAAACATCTTCTGTATGAATGCACTTATTGAATATAGTAAAACCTATGAAGGCCAGAAACCCGATATGGCCATCATTACAATGCTTGGGAATGAGGTTATGGGTAAGGCAGAGTTCAAGGATGTGCGTGACAAACCTGTTGAGCTCTTAAGACCGATACAGGCTAAAGACCCTGGCCGTAAAACAGATATCACAATAGAAAAGGAAGGGCAGGGTAGGTTATATTACAGCGCAGGTATAACCTCTACCCCTGTTAAACCAAACACAGAACCAGTTAACGCCGGTATAGATATTAAACGCGAGTATGCTGTTGAACGTAATGGTGAATGGATACTTCTCAAGAGCCAGATGGAGATAAAGAGGGGAGAGCTTGTAAGGGTAGACCTGTTTGTTTCCATACCTGCTGCAAGGAATTTTCTTGTGGTTAGTGACCCTATACCAGGAGGGCTTGAGCCAGTTAACAGTGACCTTGCGACATCATCAATAGTGGATGCCCAGAAGGGAGAATACAAACCTGCCGGAGGTTCTTGGTGGTTTAAGTTTAATGATTGGTTCTCATATGGCATATCCAGGTGGAGTTTTTATCACAGGGAGTTAAGGCATCATGCTGCAATATTCTACTCAGAGTATCTCCCTGCGGGTAATTACCACCTGTCATACACAGCCCAGGCCATAGCATCTGGTGAGTTCACAGTAATGCCCGCCCATGCAGAGGAGATGTATGACCCTGATGTGTTCGGTAAATCAGGTGCTGGTATACTTAATGTGAAGATGGAGGATTGATGAAAGAAGTCGGAAATCAGAAGTCAGAGAGCAGAAAATAGAAAATAGAAATACTTTTAGATCGACGCAGAGCGTCTAAGGGCTATGTTCCCACGGAGACCGTTGGAACGAGGAGTCATGCATTACCATATTGTTTCGACGTATGAATAACTGAGTATTTCAGTACTTCCCAGTCTTCTTCAAGAACAGGTTTAAGGGGATCAATATATTCAATAACTGTGTTTCTGAGTGAATTCAATGTTTCCATTGGGTCATTATTATAAGGAATAATTTTCAGTTTGGGTTCCCCGCGATCGGTTATTATCAATTCCTTACCTGTATCTTCTATCTGCCTGAAGTATTTTAAGGCATTTGGTTTGAATCTTGATTTTGATACTGCATTTTCCATTCTTTTTCCCTTTTATCTATCATATGAATGTGGTCATTATATCATGGTCATTTTATGAGTCAAGATATGATCAGGCAAGAGAATGGAAGGTGGGGAGAAACCCCACCTGAAAAATATAACCTACTTATACACCGGGCCGCTCCAGCCATCGCCTATGCCGTAGGGCATTGCGCTTCCAAGCCCCCATATGCCGATGATTTTTCCCTTTCTGATATGAAATATCTCGGAAACAGGCATGCTGTTCGGGGTATTGAAGTATGTGGGCTTTATGGTTCCATCCGGCATCGTGACCGATGCAAGTCCACGATGATTAAAACAGTAGATGCCCCATGTAATTCCCTTTTCTTCATCCACCACAGGTGTTCTGCGTGGAGTGACACTGTATATGGTCTTGAGCATTGGTGATATCTTGCCGTTCCTGCACTTAGCGCTTGAAGGCATCCCCGGAGGCGGTTTAGGCGCTCCGGGAAAGGTGCCTGCTGTAACCATCCCATTTTCAAGGCGGTAACATTCATCAGCAAAGGGCACATCCTTGTCGTCAAGGATTTTGAGTGCATTAAAATAGAGTTCAGGTATTTGTGCCATATCATCACGTGAAACACGGTCAGATGGGTCAAGAAATTCTGTAAAAGGTTTTTCTGTCAGTTTAAAATTGGCAAGATTTTTTTCATCAACATCTCTGATAACAATCGATTCGGCTTCTGAAATCATACGGTTTATCACCTTGAGCCTTAATGAAAGGATAACAGGCTTGTTATGCTCCTTAACACTGCCCACCCATGCAACCTGTCCGGTCTTGAGGTCACAGATATATATCCTGAAATCACCCATACCCGATGCCGTAAACCAGAGCCCTTCAGTGAGTGGCAGTTTAATCGTATTCTCTGTAAAGATTACCTTATCAGCAAATGGCGCCTTTGACGCATCATGAGCCACCATTGCGGCAAGGTACTTATCCGCTATGCCTTCAAGACATGCACGGTCGCATTCAGCGGCCTGGATGTAACTGGCGATCAATACTTTCAATATGCCTAATATTAAAACAACCGACATTTTTCGCATTATCAAGACCTCCTGTGATTTTAAGCCTTAAGCTTAAAGCTGACAGCTTTCGCATCCTTATCAGTATAACTGAAAAGGCTGCCCATTATTATTTACTCTCCTCCTTTTTCCAGGTTGATTCCATTGTAAGCGGTTTACCTGTAACAGGATTCATATAATGAAATGGCACTATGGATGTATTTGGCCATGTAGCCGGAGGATTTTCCATGGCGGCATCAGCCCCTATCGGGTTTTCCGGATAGAGTTTTTTGGGGGCAGTAGAGTCATAAATCATTTTTGACTTTCCCCACCCTGATTCATAATCAGCATGCCACAGAGGATTATAATTGAGTATCAGGATCTTCCAGACACCATTTTCTTTTACATAGGTATTCTCATAGATGCCGCCTTCCCACCATACCATAGGCTTCTCTCCTTTTGCGATTGCAGCCTTGGCTGAGGGTGATGATTCATGTGACCCTGCCTGCATGAGACATCGGAAACGCGCCCTGGCGGTCTTGCGGTCAGGGGCAACATGGATCACATCCTGCATCTGGGGGTGATCGAGCAAGAAACCATAAACAGGCCCTGGCTTGCCTCCGGTAAATCCCTGAAGGAAATTCCCCACATAAAGACGCCGCACACCCTGATCCTTGCCTCTATAAATGCCTCCGAAAAAATGCACCTCTCCATTGTCGGCAAACAGGTCAACCACATCCTCATACAGGCACTTGTCTATATAATAACCATAAGCATAGTGCAGGTTTCTGATCGCCTGGGTATCTTCCAGGATTCCCACCCGATTGTCCATTTCAATAAGCTTTTTCTCAAGCTCAGTGTTAGCGCTGGTTAACTGTGCAAGTTTATCCTCAAGCGCCTTGTTGTCGGAGCAGGAGACAGTGAAGATAAACATTAATAAAAGTGCTATCAATATAACCCAAACAAAAAACCGGCTGTTCAATTTTGAATCTCTGATACTGTGGCTTAATGTTTCTTGAAATTTTCCTGTACTCATTTTATCCCTCCTGTTTTTTATGTTCTTAACGTAGGGTGGGGTTTTATACCCCACCTGAAAGTGGTCAGGAATAAATCCTGACCCTACGAAAAACAATACTGTTAATAATACATCATCTAATTGCAGACTCTACCATCTGTGCTTCATGCCGTAAGGCCCTGAATAGAAGACGGTGTAAATACGGTGTATCTCACCATTAATGATCTTGAAGAGTCCTCCGCCAAAGAGTGTCGTCGGGCTCAACTGGCTTATTTCATGTCTCTTTCCATCGGTAGTGATAACCTCTTTGATATTGCCTGCATGATCCAGTGCAGCAAAGGAAAAGACGAGGCCACGCTCTTCATCAACCAGCACATGCCGCCTGCGTATCTCGGTAACAAACTAAAACCACCTTCAGTTCAACCCCGTTCTCGGTGAATTTTACATTATCGGTAAGCTGTACACTTGATGGATCATGTTTAACCATTGAATCTATGTAACGATCCACAAAACCTTCAAGACAGGCCCTGTCGCATTTTGCTTCTGCAAATGATTCAAGGGTGGTTAAGGTTGATAAGATGAAAAACAGGGAAGTAACAATGATCATAAGACAGGTTTTATTTGTTTTCATACTCTAACTCCTATTAGAATTGGTAAGTAAAACCAAAAACACCATGCTGAATGAACGCTGGACGAGAATATCAGGATGATCTCAAGTGATAAGCCTAACGAAACATTTTATCAATATTGCAGCTTTTAGCGCCGGTCTATTAATAAAATTTTAACACTCAAGGGATAATGCATTTGATCTTTAAAAGGAGCTTGTTCAATAGGACGAACTATAAGAAAATACCTTTTTTTGTCAAGACATTTAAAAGAGATGTAAAAAAAATAGGGGCTGTTTTTTATATTCAGGTCAAGCTGCCCAGTATCTGGTCAAAAAGACCTGGATTTTTTCCCTTGCTTTTTAAGCATATAAGTCTTAAATCTGGGCCATTATACCTATTCCATCATTATTTACTGCAAAACAGGCATTCTGGCCATTACCATGGAAACGAGAAAAAGGAGGGTATTATGAAAAAACTGTTTTGGTTTATTTTTGTAATAATGTATGTATCTTGTTTCTCTCTATCTCTTTTTGCTATAACTGAATGTGACAGGTCCTGTCTGGAAGGTATAGCCGATAAATACCTTGCCGCAATGGTGGCTCATGATGCCTCAAAAGCCCCGTTTGCCAAAAAGTTTATTTTTACTGAGAATACTGTGAAACTGCCACCTACTGAAGGACTGTGGTTTACTGCCTCGGGCTTAAGTGATTTTAAATTTTATGCATGCGATACACAGGAAGGGCAGGTGGCATGGACAGGTATTGCAAAAGAGCATGATAAACCGGTGCTATTGTCAGTCAGGCTCAAGGTGGTAAACAGGTTGATCACAGAGGCCGAATCATTAGTTGTCCGCGATGTTGATGAAAAAAATCTTGCCAATCTGAAACAGGTTCCTCCGGGTTTTGATGAAATTCTTGCACCTTCTGAGCGGATATCACGTGAAAAGATGGTTGAGATGTCGGATATCTATTTCAAGGCCATGGATACACTTGATGCAAGTTCAATCCCTTGGGACACAGATGGCTACAGGGTAGAAAATGGTATGGTCACATGCGGGAAGATACCTGGCATGGTGCCTCCTCCGCCCGGATTACCCTCTTCTGCATCATGCATTGCACCCGATGGCAAGATACCTCCATCCCTCAAGACAATTTACAGTGTGCTCCCGCGCCGAACTCCATTAGTGGATGTGGAAAAGGGCATTACATGGGGTCTGTACTGTTTTAATCATCGCGGCTATGATGTTATCAGGATGCCAGACGGGACTACTCATCCAAGTTTTGCAAAAACACCAAGCTCAATGCCCTTCGCCGATATGTTCAAGATAAAGAATGGCAGGCTGAGGGGTATTTTTGCATATGGGGTTATGCTGCCATATGGTATAGGTGATGGATGGTCTCCTTCCATATTCAAATAGTGTTCATCCAAAAACCGGTGTTTTTGTATGAACCTAGTCAGCCATCAAAGTTCAGCTTTCAGCTAATAGCATATATTACAAAGGAGCCAGCTGATAGCTGAATGCTAAATACTATCAGGAGGGAAAGTTTATTATGAGGAGAAAGTATTCTTTAACAGCAATTTTTAGTTGTGTTTTATTATTATTCACTCTTTCATATGCAAAAAATATAAATGCCTCAAACGGCCTTAAGGTCGTGGGCCCTGTTCAGGTGACAGCAGAATCATACCCGTTTAATGGCGCAGATCACTCGGTTGTGCCGCAGAACATTGCATCTTCAGGCTATATTGAAGAGGAATACTTTGTCAGCGGAAAGGCAAATGTCTATGATTATGATGTTTCAGGAAAGGTTATTGTTAAATATGCTGATGCCCCCTATACCACAAGAATCCTTGTAAGACGCCCTGCTGATAAGTCTCGCTTCAGCGGCAATGTGGTTCTGGAGCTGAATAATCCAACCAATATGTTTGATATGGATCTTCAATGGATGTTTTGCAGGGATTTTTTTATAGAGAATGGCGATATATGGGTAGGCATTACTGTAAAGCCTGTAGCTCTTAAGGCATTAAAAAAGTTCAACCCGGAGCGGTACAGCTCATTATCAATGGATAATCCTGCCCCTGAAAAGGATAGATGCAAAATAAAGCCATCAACCCTTAATGATACAACAAAAGAGACTGAAAACGGTCTTGTATGGGATATGGTAAGCCAGGTTGGCAAACTGCTTAAGGGCAGGGAGGATTCAAACCCTTTAAAAGGATATGATGTAAAATACCTTATTGCTACCGGCTATTCACAGACAGGTGGTTACCTTACAACCTATATCAACCTTATTCATCCACTTGATACTGCCAAGATGGCTGATGGCAAACCAATATTTGATGGTTTTATGATTGGTGACGGCGATGCATTTATGGTGCCCATAAACCAGTGTGTTGATGCCCTGCCACCCGGAGAAAAAGGCGTAACAATAAAACCATCCGGTGTGCCTGTAATAAGCGTTGTAACCCAGGGGCTGCTCAATTCTACAATTATTGCCAGACGGCCTGACAGTGATGACCCTGCTGACAGATACAGGCGGTATGAGATACCTGGTGCTGCCCATGTCAATAAAAAAAGCATGGATAACTCGCCAAACTCGGCTGATTCCGCAAAGGCAGGGGTGCCTGATTCAGTATCAAAATGCGAGGGGATTGATAAGTACGGTGTAACCGATTTTCCATTAGAGTTTTTCATGAACAGCGCATATCAGAACCTTTACGCATGGATCAGAACAAGCGCCCCTCCGCCAAAGGAAGAGCCCATTGTTACTGAAAATGCCCCTGGCAACAAGGCTGTAATGGTAAAACTTGATGAACATGGAAATGCCCTTGGAGGGGTAAGGCATCCCTATGTTGAGGCGCCAGTGGCAACCTATTATGGAAACAGCAGGGCTATGGATGCGTCTAGTGCATTTTTCTGTTCCCTTGCAGGATACAGGGTGCCCTTTGATGCTGAAAAGATCAGGAGCCTATACCCGGCAAAGGAGGATTACCTGAAAAAGGTTTATGATGTTACAGATAAACTCATTGCAGAAAGGTTCTTGACCCAATCGGATGGAGAGAGGATAAAGAGGGCTGCAAGGGATGTTAATGTGTGGTGATAAAACAAGGTAATAAGAGGCACAACATAACGCCAATATAGAAATTATCTTAGGAAAAAAGCATTTTTTTACCACGGAGAGCACAGAGAACACGGAGTGAAAACTTAAAAGATAAACTCTCTGTGTCCTCCGTGGTAACCTAAAACTATCTATCTTCATTATGGATAATTAAAATTGTAAATGGAGTGAAAAAACAAAATGCGCCGGGTTCATAATATTATTGTGATTCTAATCCTGCTTACCTTTAGTAATTCATATGCCGAACTCACACTCAAAGAGGTTCGTACTGCATCAAAGGATGTTCTTGCCCTCCTGTTTACAAGCAACATCATTGATATCAATGAAGCGGATATCAGTAATCTTTCGACATGGAAGATCAACGGCGAGCCTGCAAAGGGAATATATAAGTATGTCATGCAGGCTGATCCATGTGATCACCATATCTACCTTAAGACCGCGCCCCTTGTTGATGGCAAGGAATACAGGATTGAAACCCCCTATGGAAACAAAACCATTTTATTCAATTCCGCCAATATCCTTTGTGAATCTATCAAGATCAATCAGGCGGGTTACAGTGCGTTATCCAAAACACGATATGCAAATTTTGCTATCTGGCTGGGCACAGGCGGAAGCCTTAAAATAGAGGGTAGTCTGCCTGAGTATAAGGTAATTAATCAGACATCAGGCAAGGTTGTGACTGAAGGGCTGATAAAGGAGTATGGCAATGATGAATCATCCGGTGATTTTGTCTACCGTATTGTTCTCTCCAATGTCCCTGAGGGTGGCCCTTACAGGATAGTTGTTGATGGTTATGGTTGCTCATATCCATTCGGGGTAGGGGGAGAGTTCACAAAACGCACTGCATATCTCCTGTTCCGCGCCCAGTATTTACAGAGATGCGGATGCCCCATCCTTAAACCAGATATAAGAGAAAAACCATGTCATACCGTTGTCTATGATGTTGACGGCCCAATAGGCGAGGCAAACATTGTTGTTAAGGGGGATGAAAGAGAGTTCAGGGTTTATGGCGGGTACCATGATGCAGGTGATGCTGACAGGAGGGCATATCATATATCAAACCCGATTATAAATTTGATGATCTATGAGGCATTCCCTGAATATTTTTATGATAACCAGTATGACATACCCGGAGAATTTGATGCAGAATATAATATAAAGAGCTATACGAATAATATCCCTGATATTATTGATGAGGCAGAATGGGGAGCGCTAGTCTGGGAATATCTGCAGAATGAAGATGGCAGCATTCACTTTGGCACTGAGACAAAGGGGTACCCTGAGCCATTTGCCGCTCCACTGGACAGGGATACCAAAAAATATGGTACTGTAAATATAGATAAAAGGGCCACTGGCACATGTGCAGGGCTCTTTATGCATCTTGCAAGGATCATAAAGCCCTATAAACCGGAAAAAGCTCTTAAACTTGTTGACAGGGCTGAAAGGGCATTTAAATATAGTGAACGGGATATATCTGCGCCTGAAAGGCTCTATTTTTACATCCAGAAATATCTGCTTACAGGAAATAATGAGGCGCATCAGAAGATAAAAGAGCTGTACAGAGCAGCCGGTTCTCTCAAAAATAATCTGTATGCTACACCTGGTTATTCGCTTAATGATGAGGGTCTTGATAACCCCGCATATATCTATTCTTATGTAATGGAGAGGAGTTTGCCTGTTGACCCGGAGATAGCAGCATTTTTTACAAATGCGATTAAAGAGGCTGCTGACAGCAGCATAGATGAACTGAAAAAACATGCTTACCCCGTAGGGAATAATTCAAAATCAGGAGGATGGGGACACAATGTAAGGCAGCCCCTTTATGCATGTGCACCTATGCTATATTATCGATTGAGCGGTGATCAGAAGTATCTTGATGCTGCATCAGAACTCATGGACTACAAGCTGGGGCTTAATCCCCTTAATATCTCATATGTGACAGGCCTTGGATTTAACCAGGTGCATAACCCCCATGACCGTGAAAGCGCATATACAATGTCAAAGGGTTTGGGGCCAAGGCCTGGCATTACCGTGTTTGGTCCCGGTGTGCCCGGATGGAATGGAGGAGAGGCAAAGGTGCTTCCTAAAGTAAAAGAGCTCGCAAGTGAACGCCTTTACGTGGATGACAGGGAGTTAATATCATTCAATGAGTTTACCATCTTTGAGACAATGACCCATGATGCCCTTTATACAGTGCTTGCAAATGGCGGCAAGTGGAAAGGGGAGGACCCTTTTTCTACACCTTCGCCCTATTCTCGATAAATACCTCTATAAGCCTGGGATGACTGTCATGAACCGCATCTTTAAGCGCCTTTTCAAGTTTGCCTGGCTCTTTTACCTGGGCACCTTTTACACCCATTGATTCTGCAAGCTCTTTAAAATTAATAACCGGTTCGTCAATATCCATACCTGAATGTCTTTCTGTAAGTAGATAATCACCCAGAACATGCCTTCTTACCAGTTTCACCTGCCTGTAGACCCCGTTATTTGTGATAACAAAAGTCACAGGGATATTATACCGTGCAGCAGTCCAGAGGCTCTGCATGCTCCATGCAGCGCTGCCGTCGCCGCATACGGCGATGATCTTTTTACCTGGTGCGCCAAGGGATGCGCCCATAGCGCCGGGCAGACCCCATCCTATGCTTCCTCCCTTGCGTGCGCGGAAATACTGGCCTGCCTCAGAAAGGTTTACTATCTGTCTGAGCATCTGCGAAGATGACCAGCAGTCATCAACAATAACCGTATTCTTATCTGTAAGCTTGTCTATCTCTTTCATAAGCCTTGATACAGCAATGGGCGTGTTATTTTTTTCCGCCTCAACCTGTCTGTTCAGGGTATTATTCTTTTCATTTTTTTGTTTTTCTATTTCCTCTTTTCTCTTTTCTATTTTTCTGATTATCTCTTCAGAGATACTATTTTCAAGTGCGCTGTTCAGGTCTGCCAATACGGATTTGATATCACCCTGTATACCGCAGTCGGTTGCCATGTTCTTCCCAAGCTCCCACGGATTTTCATCAATATGTATAATCCTGATATTTTGAGGCATGATATCTACAGGGTTATAAAATCCGGGGCTAAAGATAGAACAGCCTATTCCAATCAGTAAATCAGCATTTTTAAGGGTCTCTCTTGCATCGGGCATTGACGGATCAAGGTCGCCAAGATACTGTGGGTGCCTTACAGGAAAGTTCACATCTGACATCCAGGCCTGATAAACCCGGGAGCCGGTCAGCTCTGCAAATCTTACGACCTCATTAAGGGCATTGCACCTTGTGATGCCGCTTTCCACCATGATAACAGGATGCCTGGCAGAATTAATAAGGCTAACAGCCTTTTTAATTACCCTTGTGTCAGCCCCTGTTTCAGAATAGATGGAACTCTTCTTGGCTCCTTTAAAATCTATCTTCTGACTCATAATATTCTGGGGCAGGGATACAAGCACAGGCCCCTTTGGATGCTGCAGGGCCATCTTGAATGCACGCTGCATGATCATGGGTATGTCTTCTGCATGATATATCTCTGTGCACCATTTGGTATATATCTTGCCCATGCCCACAATATCGCCTGTGAGGTGCGGGTCATGCTGCAAAAGCCTTGTGTCCTGCTGGCCTGCTGTAATAACAAGGGGCACACCCCCGGCCTGTGCGTTATAGAGCATGGCAAGCGCTCCTGCCACACCTGGCCCTGTATGAAGATTTAAAAAACCCGGCTTTCCTGAAGCCCGCGCATAACCTTCTGCCATGCCAGCACATACTATTTCATTTAGTCCAAGGATATATTTTATATCCGTGGTTTTTTCCAGTGCATCCATAAACAGCACCTCTGTTGCCCCTGGTATGCCAAAAACATACTCAACCCCTTCACTCTTTA
>CAYWRH010000134.1:0-12524 GCA_964460435.1 uncultured Desulfatiglans sp. | reverse complement strand
CTATATAGCCTTCTTGATCTTCTTTCCACCAGTAATCATTATGCTCTTTAACCAGAAGAGAAACATACATTTTTTTTCTACCTGGCTTTGTTGTTATCTTTTCTGGCATATGCATAAATGAATATTCTTTTATTATTGAACCTGAATCGAGAGATATATGATAAAGTTTTTTCTCTTCTTTAGATGTAACGTATAATGAATTGTATGAAGGATTATACTCTACATCGCTTACTGGAAAACTGAAACTATATGCTTTTGATACAGGATTGGTTGTAAATGACCAACGGTAAGATGGCAATGAATTCCCTTCTTTATCGGTGATTCCACTTGATAGCGAAACAGTATATGTTTTGCCCCCATCTAGATTAACTGAGGGTTTAAAAAAAACAGTATTACCAATATATTCAATGTTTCCAGATATTGCACCCCCATTTATCTTAAGTGTTGAGTTATTTATTTTCGACTCATCCATTTCCTTATTAAAAGATATTCTAATTATACTATTAACAGGTGTATTTTTAGAAGAAGCTGAAGGAGTTGTAAGTATTATTTTAGGTGAATCCTCAGTAAAGGCAGCGTTTTCTGAAATCCAGTCATATACTCCATCACCAGACGTATCTGCCTCTATAGAAAAATTTTTCCCTCCCTGAGTCAATATAAGTTTGGCAGAAGTATTATTGTCTCCTTTGATGACCAATTCACCTGAAGCAGGGTAGATTGAATTATAATCAATTGTAAAAGGTGAGGGAGTCGATATTTCAACATACCCATATTGTGGATCAAAAAAAGGTCCTGATACATTTGAAGTCTCATCTCCAATATAAATTTTAAAATTGTCTTCATATGGAACTAGCCTTAAAAATACATCTCTATATTCATATTGTTTTCTCACATCCTTCAAAACACAATTAAACTCAACTTGCTGGGTTTCATAATATGCCCCTGAGGGGTATATTCCAGGATAAAAACATATTATTGTTCCTGTCATGCTATAATCCGAACTACTGCTATGTATTATCAGATTATTCAAGGTATATGTTGCAGAGAGAATTCTTCCTGAATCATAAAAAGCAGTTCCCTCAACTTCAACTGACCCAGAGATAGTATTTCCAAATAAACAGTAATTATAGAATTTTGCACTTGCTGTGTAGTTATCAGCTTTTTTAATATTAACTTCAGCGTAGCCTGGAGAGTCTGGGCAATAACCTCTAATAGTAGTTGATGCCGATACTGTATCACCAGGACTCTGTGTAAGGTTGGCGTTTTCTCTAATTGTCTCTTCTAAAGACTGGGCCAAACTCAAATAGGCGTTTAATGCAACTGCACCAGTCTCAGAGTATTTTTTTGTAGGCCATAAAGCACCAATAGTACTGGTATAAGCGTTTGTTAGTAGATGTACAGCATTTTCGCTGGTAATTTTTGCCTTTGTATCCGATGGGACAGGTGTAAATGTATTATTTGAACCACCATTATTTGAACCACCATTATTGGTATTAGTTGTACTGCTTCCCCCACCTCCCCCACACCCACATAAAGTGACAATAGTGACAATTTCAAAAGAGAACACAAAAAGCAGAAGAAAATAACGTAAATACGGTAAAATGACTTTTTTCTTTTTACTCATCTGATGATCATTTCCTTTTCATAACTGATATTAGATCCCTTTAATTTGTAGCTACAGTTCATCGAATTACAATGTAAATTTGGATAGGTGACCTATCCATTTTTATTTTTTCGCACAGCAAACACCAAATCAAGCACAACCCAGTATCGCCCTTTTAACCATTGTCCTTGCAAGCTGTATCTTCCACTTATTTCTTTCACCCGGAAGGGTTTTTGCCTTTTCAATAGCTGCTGCTCCGGCTGCATCTGCGTTGCTTTCATTGATAGATTTTCCCCTGATTGCATCCTCTGCATTAATGCACCGATAGGGTTTATTATATACAGCGTTCAGACAGATGCGTGTCTCGCCTTTTCCGACCATGGCAGCACAGTTAACAATTGGAAAATCTATGGACTTACGAATGGCAAATTTGATGAATGAGCTTTTAATACCCTTTGATGGTGTGGGAACCTGTATTTCTGTAACTATCTCGTCCTTTTCCAACACTGTTGAACCGGGTTTGACCATATCCCAGAATTGCTCAGCCTCGATGGATCTTTTATTTGTTTTGATCTTTGCGTTCAAGGTGACCAGGGCTGGTGCCGTATCACTCGGGTTCACAGCCACACACCCTTTGACCGCCCCAAATATGGAATGATACCTGTTCTCGCCCATCATGGCATAACACTTTTTACCACCTTTGCGGACACAGTCAAACCTGTTATCAGGGAGCCTGAAATACCAGCACCTTGTAAACTGGCATATGTTACCGCCAATTGTACCCATCTCTCGTATGTGTGGTGATGCGGTGTGGTGTGCAGCATCAGCCAATGCGGTATATTTTTTCTTCACTAGATCACTTTTAGCAATGTCTTCCAGCCTTGTAAGTGCGCCTATCTTAAGCATGCCCCCCTCTTCCCTGATATAATCAAGATCAGGGATACTCTTTAGATTGACAAGGATTTCAGGGTAATCAGGCAATATCTCAAATCTCATTGTTCCAAGGATATCTGTACCACCAGCTATGACAGATGCCCTGCCCTCCTTTAATATTGCGGCTGCCTCATCTACTGACTTTGCATTGATATGTTCGAATCTTTTTATTGTTTTCATGATTTTGCCCCCTTCAATACTACCGCTGCATCAACTACCGCCTTCGGGTGCTGCTGGTATGTGCCGCATCGGCATAGGTTTCCACCAAGGGCATCACGGACATCAGCCTCTGTAGGGTTCGGGTTCCTGTCAAGGAGCGCCTTTGCTGTTGTTACAAAACCAGGGGTGCAGTATCCGCACTGAAAGGCATTCCATTTTATATAGGAATCTATTATGGGATGTTTTGCCTTTGCAATCCCCTCAGCGGTTTCGATTACTGCCTCATTGCATTCTATTGCAAGGGTTAAACAGGAGAGTATTGGCCTTCCGTTCATGATTACAGTGCATGACCCGCATGCCCCCATACCGCCGCACCAGTCTTTTGGTGATGTAAGCCCTATCTCATCCCTTAAGAGCTGCCTCAAGGTCCAGTTGGGCTCAACATGAAAACGGTATCTTCCGCCATTTACAGTGAGTTCAATTGGCTCTCTGCATTCTGACCGGGTGTTGGTTGATGTGGCTTCAGCAGGAGTGGTATTCTCTTTTTCCTGCTCTTTAGCATCAGCACCAGAAGCAAAGGCCATTGTGCCTACTGTTGTTCCGCCGATTACCAGCCCTGCATCCTTCAGGAATTTCCTGCGGGAGAGATTACTGATCCCTTTTTTTGTCTCTTCGTCTGTTTTCATTTTTTCTGACATATTAACCCCTCTTTATATTTTCCCCAGTGCCTTTAATACCCTCTCCGGTGTTGTGGGGAAACCATCAACCCATTTACCGGTTGCGTTGTATATCGCACCTGCTGTTATCCCTGAAAGAGATGCCCCGGAATCCTCTCCTAAACCGCATGCGCCATAGGATGAATAACCCAGGTGGCTTTCATTCAGGATGCACTTTATCTCCGGGTAATCATTCATGGTACCAATGTGGTAATTGATATTGTCAAAATTAAGCCCTACCCCTGTTTTGGGGCAGTAGATCTTCTCCTCTGTTGCGCTCCTGCCCAGGCCCATGATCGCACCGCCATACTGCTGTGCCTCAGCGCCCCTTCTGTTAAAAAGGTGCCCAACATCATTGACACAGACAAGATTTGAGACTATTACCTCTCCTGTCTCAACATCCACCTCTATCTCTATGAAGTGCGCCTGTCTGCTCATGATATACATCTTCGGATGAGGCTTTCCATCAAGGGTTAACCCTGATACATCAGGCACAACCGGATGGATGATTGAAGGATCATCTCCCCAGAATCCGCCTGCTATATCCTTAACACTCTTTCTATTTTGGGGATTTGCCTTTTCAAAGACAAAGCCCTCTTTAACATCAAGTTCATCTGCCTTTTTACCCGGAAATGCGGCCTGAGCTGGTTTTGCCCCGGGGAACATGGGTGGCGCAGGCGGACGTACTGCATACTCCAGTATCTTCTGTTTCAGTTGTCTTGCTGCAACAATAAGTTGCGGGGTGTTCCGTGTAATACCCATTGCCCCGCCAGGCACCCAGAATCGGTAGGTGTTGGCATCAGACCTCTGCTGCTGAAGAACGATATCGTCATACCTTATACCTGATTCAGCAGCCACACAATGACGGAATGCTGATTCGGTATCCACACCGAAATCTGCCCTCATGCCTATTATCGTGAGTTTACCATCCCTGAGCACAAGACAGGCAAATTGCCTGCCCGGCATCCAGCTCCACTCGTTGATATAGACAAACCCAAGCCCGTGCATCCTGCCGTTTGGAAGTTTCTTTGCCCCGGGTGCATGCCACTTTTTATCCCACTGGATGGCCTCCTTGCCAAGGTCAATAACCTCCTTCAGGCTGTGCCTTTTTGGGAAGCCATTCTCCTCCTGGTATTTTGTTATCCATTCCCAGTCATGGCCCTGGCACCCGTCATTTTTAAGTGCTACCAAAGTAGGGTCAAGACCAAACTCTGCGGCGACCCTGTCAAACATCATGTTATGCGGGGAGCAGCACTGGGTGCCGTGCCTGAAACAGATATGGGGGCCATGGTTTATAAGTGCATATTCCTGGGTATTACGCATGTTTTGGATACATGTAGACTCATGGGTCTTATCTATATGAAGCTCACCAACAGGCCCCACCACATGCCAGTCAAGGGCTGTTATTGTGCCATCCCTTTTTGCACCGATCCTGCATTTATATTTTGCAGCATCATCCCCTGTAAGGTAAAAATGGCTTTCATCAAACAAAAGCTTAACAGGACGATTTTGGGCCCTTTTAGCGATGATTGCGGCCATCCTTATAAATGCAGTTGAATAGCCCAGCCATGAGATACCGCCATACCATGCACCCTGGTATGGCACAGTAACATTGATCCTGTTTGGTTCACATATTGGCAATAGCGGATCTCTTCTATCCTTTGGAGGGGCTTTTACATCGGCGTCTATGGTGCCATATCCGAGGGAGACAAAAGATAATCCGACCTTTACAAGGCTCGGATTACTTAATATTTGCTCCACATGTGAGGCATGGTGCTGCCAGATATCCAAAAAATCACCTCTCCACTGGGCCACGCAGGCCATGCCCTCAACACCTGCAACCGTGTTTGGCCCCCTTGTAAAGGTATATTCTATTATCTTATCAGCCTCGTTAAACCCCTTATCCACCTCACCGATATCTGTCTTTTTTGTAAGAAGTGTATTTGGCTCTTTGGCTGCAGCATTCAGCCTTATAACATCGGGCATAATCCTGGGTGAATCAGGTTTAAGTGATTCCTCCATATCCAGTATAAATGGCATCTCTTCCCATTCTATCTCGATAAGACTTAAGGCAAGGTCGCATATCTCTTCGCTGTCTGCCACCACCACAACTCCCATTGGGTGTTGATAGAAATCCGCAGTGGGAGGAAGGGTCAGGATATTGTACTCGCTTGAGCAGTATCCGCCTGTGGTGTTTTCAAACCTGACATCAGGGTCATCAAATTTTATAATATCCCTGACACCGGTTAATGAATCTACCCTGCCTGTATCTATTTTTACAATTTTTGCGCTGGCATAGGGTGATTTAAGGATTTTGGCATATAACATGCCCGGAAGATATACATCCCTTGTGTAGACCGCCTGACCGGATACCTTGTCATAGCCGTCCTGACGTGAGGCATTGTAATCAAGGGGTTTAAAACCTTCAGGTACCTTCCATGTCCAGGGTCTGTAATCGTCAGACATATGACCTCGTTAATATATAGTGTTTTATTTATTATTGAAAAGAAAGTATTTTAAGGCCCGGATTCTAGTGAATTCAACCATCCAAGTCAAAACAATTTATCACATTATGATTAACAGATAGACGCAATAACGCCTCTATGTTATGCTAACGTAATAGTCTGGCTTTTATGACAGAAACGTAAAAGGAATAGCTAATCTAAGGAGTTATGTTTTTTGATGAATCAGGATTTTAAATCACCGGAAACCATCTGGAACCGCAATTTTATATGCATATTAATGACATCATTTATGCTGGGCATTGCCCACTTTTCAGTAAACCCGCTTGTGGCATCATATGCGCTTCACCTGGGGGCCAGCGCCTATATCATGGGGTTGATCTCCGGCCTCTTTTTTGCTGTAGCGCTCGCCATGAGACCTGTTTCAGGCCCAGTGCTAACGATATTTGACAAACGTAAGCTGATGATACTGGTCTTTACTATCGGCGGCGTTGTTAATATCGGCTATGCTATATTTGACACTATTTCTGCATTTATTGTCTTCAGGCTGATTCATGGCCTGCAATACGCACTTGTAGGCTCACTTACAATGACCCTTGCCGGTGAAAGCCTGCCAAGAGAAAAACTCGCCTCCGGCATGGGGATATATGGCCTGAGCGGATCATTATCCATGGCCATTGCACCGTCTATAGGTCTTTATGTGCTCCATTTCGGCACAAACCTTAAAGGCGAAGGCTTTGGTTTTACCTGTGTTTTTCTATTTACAATGGTAATACTTTTTCTGGGCATTATCCCGGCCTATTGCCTTAAACCTGACAAAAAGACAAAGGAAGAGATTTCAAGCACAGGTGCATGGTACAAAAATATCGCCTCAGTGCATACAATACCAATCGCAATAGTAATGTTTTTTATCTTTATCTGCTGGTCACTTTATAATGTCTATATTGTTGAGTATGCAAAGGAGCTCAATATACAAGGGATAAGCGCATTTTTTACCGTGCTTGCAGTAGTACTCATGATCATAAGGCCATTCAGCGGGTGGATAACAGACAGGCTCGGGCTTGCAAAGGTATTGCCGCCTGCCCTTATTCTGTTTGCTGCATCATTTATTATGATCGGCACAGGAAGGACAATCGGGCAACTGCTTTTTGGCGGAGCTATCGCTGCAATTGGTTTCGGATCATTCCAGCCTGCTCTCTATTCCATGTGCATACTCTCTGAAACACCATTAAAGCGGAGTGTTGCAAGCAATACCCTTTATATCGGCATTGATCTGGGCCTGTTTATCGGGCCGCTTTTTGGCAGTGTTGTTTATGAGATGTACAGTTACTCCACCATGTTTAAAACAGGCGCATTCATTGCAATCTTGGCCATGATAGTCTTTATCATGCTGCTACCGGCCTATTACAAAAGACGCAGGGTTTTGGAGTCTATGGAAATAAGCCGGAAATAAAACTTTGACCTCCACTTCCCTGCAACTATTGTATTTACTGCTGGCCCAGTCATCTGACCTCTGCTGAGCTTCTGCTGCTCTTGCAGAGCTTGCCTGGTTTTAGAAACGAAAACTCGGTTAATATTGCCCAAAAGATATCCCTGATTCGTAATTATTTAATATCTCCTCCTGGGTAATGAATTTATTATTTGGCATACTGAACTTCTTATTCACTGCCCACTGCGATTTTGTCAGGCAAATCCTCTCTTTTAATTTTGATCCCAGAAAAGCTATCCTGCGGCATTCTATCTTTTTTGCATCTTTTATCTTACCCATTTCCGGATCAAGTTCAATGGCCTTGTTATAGTCAGAGGAGGCATTATCAAGTCTGTTTAACATAAAATATGCATTTCCCCTGGATATATAAGATAAAGAATTGCCGGGCATAAGCTCTATGGCTTTATCATAGTCGGAGATGGCCTTTTGATATTCACCTTTAAATTGATACGCTGTACCACGGTTCTGGTAGGCGACTGCAAACTTTGGATCTAATTCTACAACCTTACTGTAATCGGAAATGGCATTATCATACTGGTTTTTCTGATAATATGCATTCCCTCTCAGGTAATATGTAATAACATCTCCGGGTGTAAGTTCCAAAACCCTGCTGAAATCGGATATTGCTTCATCAAATTTACCCTGCTCCTGAAAAATATTTCCACGGTCTGCATAGGCATTAACAAGACCAGGATTTATTTTTATAACCCTGTTGTAATCAGAGATTGCATTGTCAGGATGGCCCTGACGATAATATACACTGCCACGGCCCTGGTAGGCGATTTCAAGAGCTGGATTAATCTCTATAGCCTTATTGTAGTCAGAAAGAGCATTATCAAGCTTATCAAGCCTGAAATATGCACTGCCGCGCGCTGCATAGGCAACCGCCTTTCCGGGGTCAATATCTATGGCCCTGTTAAAATATGTAATGGCATCTTCAATCTGCCCATTCTTCAAACTTGAAACACCCCGTGAGATGTATTCTGCTGAGTCTGCAGATGATTTTTCAGGTGATAAATTTTGCGCCAGCACAATTTTATCGTTCCGGAGAGAGTTATCTATGAATCTCTTATAGGATTTTGACACAGGAGTTTTCGCTTCACCGGGGCTTACCCTGAAGTTGCCCGGTTTCTTATTCGTTTCAAAACCTGTATCCTTTTGCTGATTATACCTCTGCCCTTTTTCAGAGATATAAAAAGTATCATTATTTCCTGATATATTGTTATTATAATTCCTGTTGATTGTTTCGGACCACCTGTTTATCTTTTCCGGCTTTACAGAGGTATTTTTTGTATCCGAACTTTGCTCATCAGCATATATCCTATCCTGATCAACGTTAGAGGAATAGGCCTGACTGGGAGGAGTATTTATTATCCCGGTTAATAGAGGCACACCCAGGATTGATAATCCTGCTGCTGATAGAAAAAGTTTTTTAAAAATACCAAGCTTGTAGCCGATTTGATTTTTCATAATCCCCTCCATACGTTTTTTTAAGTTTGAACCAATAACACCCGAGACACATACCACGGGAGACTTGAAATAATTTTCACAGACCTTAATAATGCCTTCTGCATATACACGCGGATTTTTGGCAGCCTCCAATACTGCTTCATCGCAGGCTAGTTCACGTTCAAAAACAAGTCTTGAACCTGTCCACCAGACAACCGGATGAAACCAGAACAGCGCCTGAACAAGCATGTGTATCAGGGCTATCAGATTATCCTTACAGCGGATATGTTCGAATTCATGTAAAAAAATGGTCTCAAGTTCAGAGTCATTAATGTGTTTCATAATTCCTGAGGGCAAGAGCAATACCGGGCGTAAAATGCCGTAAACACCGGGTTCCATCAAATCATCGGAAGATGCAAGATGAACAGCGTTCGATATGCGGTGTCTCTGTTTCATCCTGAGGAAAGCTTCATTTCGATAATTATCAATCGGCTCTGCCTTACATGCCACCCTGGAAAGCTGTATATCTCGTTTGCGCCAGCTTAAAAGCAATACAAAAGAACCGCATATCCATATGGATATTATTATAATTGGTATCCTGTCTGATGAAGATGAGGCATCTCCAATATCTAGCCGGGGCATCTTATCTTTTATACCTATAACAGAGGAAATCGCTTTCATATCCGGAGGATTTAACGGCTGATTGATAGTATGAATCACACTCAGCTCAGAAGGAATCTGAACATGCGATTTCAACCAATCAGGGGCTAGCATACTTCCAAGGTTTACAATAAGAGAAAAAGGTATCAGTAACTTTATGGAGACAGAAAACCAGACCCAGTAGCGGATACGGGCACGATTTTTTTTAAGCGATAATGTAATCAGCCATGCAACTATTGCAAAAAGGGTTGACTGCCAAAGATGGTTTGAAAGACCAATCCAGAAGGCATTTTCAAATAAAAAGAGATCAGTAACAGACATTGCTAATTCTCCCTTGAAGCCAGTCTTTTCAGTGTCTTCTTTGCCTCTTCCAGGTCTTTCATAGTAAGCTTGCCGGTTTCAATAAGATGAGACATTACCGGCTGCACGCTCCCGCCAAAAAGAGTGAGGAGGCTATCAATGAGTTTACCATTGGCTGTATCTCTGGAGATCGAGGCATCAAAGATATGGGCATTACCTATCTTTTTGGTCCGGTGAACCACTTTTTTGTTCTCCAGACGATAAACAGTAGTCTGCACAGTGGTGTATGCGGGTCTTTCATTTTCAGGGAATGTCTCCTGAATCTCCCTTATTGAGGAGGCTCCATTATTCCACAGGGCTTCCATTACCTTGAGTTCCAGCTTGCTTAACTTCGGTGATTTCATATTGCTACTACCCCTAATGTTTTTTTCTACTATATTTGTAGTAGATCCTATTTTAATTGTAATAGGCTGTCAAGCTTTTTTTAATATAATTTTGGGGCAAGTCATAAAAATGTATTTTAATATCCAATAATGATATGGCAAATTTTTATATGTTATGTATAATTACCTCACCATGTTCAAGGTGATCTCAATTACCGCCATTTTGGCACAGATCGCCTTTTTACCGCTCCCCTTTTACTATCGTTATCGCAGGGTACTTGAGGTTATGCACGTGGAATAATTCTATTTTATGGAAAGGATACTCACTTTGAAAAAATCAGGTTTTTTAGCTTTACTCGCAGCAATTTCGTGTCAGCTTTGTGCAGGCATACTTTATATGTGGGGCGTATTCCAGCCCTATGTCGTAAAATATCACGGCTGGGACCCAGCCCAGGTGGCAATGACATCCGCCTTTATGATTGCCATATTTGTCACAGGAACAATATTAAGCGGTCTGGTACAGGAAAAGATTCACCCCAGGGTTGTGGCAACAACAGGGGCAATATTGTTCTGCCTCGGCTTTTATTTAACATCCATACTCACTTCCAAACACTACTGGCTTATATACATCACATACAGCGGTTTTTCAGGCCTTGGCTGCGGACTGGTATTTTCAACAGTCCTTTCAGTTGTGCAAAAATGGTATGCGGCCAGGGTTGGCATGGCAACAGGTTTATGTGTTGGCTCTTTTGGTCTGGCAACTGTAATTTTTACCCCGATAGCTGAATCGCTTCTATCAACAGGCGGTGTGCCATACGCCTTTAGAACGCTTTCAATAATATTTTTTGTGATCACGATGATCACCTGTATATTTATAAAAAATCCCAGTAAAGAATATTATTATGCTGAACTTACAAAGGTTGTTCCTCCTGAGCATATAAAGCAATTTAGACCAGGGCAGATGCTGAAATCACCCTCTTATTACTATATATTAATTGCGCTTTTTACCAGTTCTGCCGCATATTACATTATAATTCCATTTATAAAGACCATTGCCCTGGCGCGCGGCATGTCTACAACCATAGCACTCGCCGCAATTATGTTTTCCGGTGTGGCAAATGCATCCGGGCGTCTGCTTGCGCCTTCAGTCTCCGATAAAATAGGGAGGACAATAACAATAATTATTTGTACACTGATTTCTGCCTCTGCCACTATCCTGATGATCTATGCAACGGGTTTATGGTATATTGCTGCGGTATTCTTTATAGCATTTTCCTACGGCGGCATATCAGGCGTAAACCCTGTGATAAGCACAGAGCTTTTTGGCGCAAGATATTCAGGAGCCAATTACGGACTGGTAATGGTCGGTATAGCCGCATCATCAATAATATTCAGCAAACTCTCCCTGATGATTAATGCAAGCGGAATCGAGACAGGAGATTTCACATCCTCTTTGATTCTTGCAGCAATCCTCTGCGCAGTGCCTATTATAATGATGATTCTATTAAAAAGGCGTGTAAAGAGTTTTGGGAAAAATATCTGATAATTGATTCAGCTGCTCTCCATCCGGAAAAAGGCAATTCCGGATGGAGCTTTCAATCCTGCTCCGGATGGGAAATGATCTCATCTCTTTTTCATGAATGCCGGATAAAACAGCTCCCATGGGAAAGATTCTTTAATTTCCGGATCAATACAGTCCATAATACCATCTTCATCTGTATCTCTATCAGGTGTGCCGCATCCGCATACCCCTGGCGCTGTTTTATAAGGGTCACCAGGACAGAGGTCTGCCTGTGCCGGGTTCCAGCCTGCCAACCTTGCCCATAACCACCATGCTGCATAAGCCTTAAGGTTTGCATTTAATGGTGCACTGTGTGCTGAAGGGCAGTCATACCAGTCTACATCCTGCGTATGAGTTCCCTGCCATTCCGTTGCCCAGTTTCCCAGTAATTTTCCATTTGGTCCGGTGCCGTCACGGGGACCATCATAATAATCACAACTATCAGTCACATACTCAAAGTGAACACCATCAGGATTATAACTTTCAATATCGGCGAAATCATAAAGGATCTTCCCGTTATTAATACAATAGTCCCTGATCATCTGGTTAGATGCCTTATTATCAGTATCATCATATATATCTGTATGACCTGTCATATAGATAAACTTAACATGCGGATACTCTGCTTCCAGCTCTGACATAGGTATCAAATATTCACTCATAAGTTTACCAGCCGAATATTTATCATCCACCTGTCCACACCATGACCAGATAATAACATTAACATCACTGTTGGAAGTCGCGGTAGGAATGCCGATTACTCGGCACCCCCCGCACAGATCCCGGCGTGCAATGCTATTGCACCGGGC
>CAYWRH010000133.1:0-12539 GCA_964460435.1 uncultured Desulfatiglans sp. | reverse complement strand
CTGGTCCGACAGGTGTAGTATATATAGATGAATTCACAACTGATGATGCTGGCGTAATGAAAAAACTTAGCATTACCCTTCCAGCAGCACCATGAAAGGCTAATATATGCCATCAACTGATGGCATGTTCAAAGCATAACCTTTAACAACAAGGCGCCTCCGATTAAAACCGGTGGCGCCTTGTTCTTTAAATTAAGTAAATAATTAAGAGAATCAATTAGCGAATCAATTAGTTTCTATACAGTTAACAGCATCTTATCTTTTCAATAATTTATAACATTAGAATCAATTAGTGTCAGGCCTACACATTTGACAGTATCTTATCTTTTCGATAGTTTATAAGTCAATAAAAATCAGTAATTTCCGGTTAAGAAGTTGCATAGCACGAGTAATGAGATAAGGCTCGGTCTTTAGTTCGTTGATGCTTCTTCCGTTGATAACTTCATTCAGCTTCTCTTGATTCATTCACAATCTTTATACGTAACTCACGAACCCTTTTGTTACTGACCTTCTCACCATATTCATTATGACAGTATATAGCTAGGAGTATATATGTAATCAGGCCACCAAGTATTTGAACCATTAACCCATGTTCACTCCTCGCTATAAGATGATATACCCTTAAATGCTGTTTCCACCAGGAAAAAAATGATTCTATGTTCCATCGTAGCTTATAGGAAAGAGCAACCTGTTCAGCAGTAAGATCGTATCTGTCAGTTGCAACCCAATAGCTTTTATCATCTACTGTGTACCCTACAACCCTGAGTTCCTTTTCAGTCTGGTTTATGCCCTTTGTGCCCAGAAGGGAAATAAAATAGTGTCAGGTCTACACATTTGACAAAACAGCTTCAGTATTTTATATGTAGGAAAATTAAATCACAGGAGCTTCTATAGGCAGGCCATTACGGATTGAATATCATGATGCCTTTTATCATATAACAGCCAGAGGAAACGATAGGCAAAATATATTTCGAGATAATACGGACAGAGTCCGTTTTCTTGAAAATCTGCAATAGCCTGCGGGCTTTATAGGGCAGTTACAAAGCATTTCTTGTAAATATTAATGAAGTATGCTCAAGAGCTATCACGATATGTCCAGGAATCGAGGATATAATAAGGCAGACTGAAAGTACTTTTGATGTGGATTCTGCTCTATTGAAAAGTGTACAGATTTATTTGTGTCACAGGCATGGTGGTAAGAGGTTCAAGGAAACAGGAGATCACTTTGGTATTGGAGTATCTGGAGTCTCACAGGCGAACCATCGTGTAGCGATACAACTTAATGGTGATAAAAGACTTAAGAAAAAGATAAATTAACTTGTTATCGATTGAGGGCTGTCAATTGTGCAGGGTGATACATAACTGTCTGTCACACCTCCCGGGCAGCTATACAGCGCCGGGGGTGTGACACAGTGTTTTTATCTGATTAGTATTAACAGGAAAGAATGAACGGTTTTTTATTTCTGTGACTGTGGTGGCTGCTGTGCCTTCTGTGTCCACTCATCTGCCTTTTTCTGATCAGCGGTCACGCCATATTTGCCATTTTTATATATGTGAGCCAGAAATTTTGCAGAGTTTGCATGCCCCAAATTGGCTGCGTCTTCAAGCCATTTCAGGCATTGACCGGATTCGATTTCTCCGCCCCAGCCATTCAGGCACATATATCCCATGTTATACATTGCCTTCTCATCGCCATTCTTGGCCAGTTCATGGTTTAGGTCTACTGCTATCTTTTTGGCATCCTCATCTCCCTGACTTGCTGCATCCATTATCATCGCTATGCCTTTATTTGTATCCTTGTCAACGCCGGCGCCCCTGAATATCAAAGGGGCAAGAAGGGCCTTAGCCCTGACATTATTCTTTTCAGCCAGAGGTGTAAGAAGGGCAACGGCCTTAGTATAATCCTTTGCGACCAGGGCAATCTGGGCATCACCAAGGGCTGCGTCAGCTGAATCGGTTTTTTCAGCATCTTCTGCGATTGCAGAAAACATAAACATGAGACAAAGAACTAAAGAGAATATTATAAGCCTGGTAATTTTCATTTTTTCCTCCTGATTAGAAACAACGTTTTCAAAAACTATATTTAATCCCTTATTATTGTCAACTCTCTTTTTAATTTGCGGCTGTTATCTGATTCTTAATGGCAAACATCTTCTCGTTGCCGTCAATTTTATATATTCGTTCAATAAAATATTTGTCTCCCCCTATCTGTACAAAATCCTTTTTGGCCCTGATAATATTAAGAGCATTTACAAAAGAGATGGTGTCCACACTCAATAAGTCATAGGCAGGTCTTTGCAGCACCAGCAAATAGTATTCATTCGGCCCGTTCCTTAGTATTAATGACTGTGTATCCACCTTGATCCAGTGGTTTTTTGTTTCACTCAGTGTTAATGTGTCACGGCGGGCAATAACAGCAGGCGCCTCTTCAAATGATTCGTTAAACTCCGTGAAACTCGGCCCCCTGCCGCCGCCAATTCTCATGTCCTTTATCTCTGCAACCTGTTCAAGTTTATTACCCAAATCATATTTTACCGGCAGTTTCACCTGCATTGAAGCACAAGCTGAAATCAGTAACAAACTTATAAAAAGACCTGCTCTGCCAAAATTAATTCCCATGTTCACACTCCTTTATTCATTATGATTTTTAATACCCCGTCCATTAAAGGCGGGTAGAAAAGTGATTCTATAAACCTGTGTCATTGAAACTGGAAAAACATTGTATAGCGTTTATAATTGATTTTGATAAGACTTCCCCTATTTGCGAAAGGAAGTATATGGAGTTTGGTGTTGCATGTCAATGGAAAATCATCCAGCCATTTTCAGGGCGCAATTAATATACCGAATGCTCTAATAAGCCCGGGCTTGACATGATTAAATCTTGAATTCTGAGAAACTGAAAAGACTTGACAATGATACCTTTTCGTGTCAACTTGCTTGTCATCATTTTTAAAGGATATTTTTCAACTGGGAAAGTTGACTTGTCTAAACTTTCTTTAAAAAAAATTAAAGATATGGGAAGTATTTAGCTGGCACTTGCTTTTCGGCAGAGAGGTATAGATTGTTTCATCCCATTTCTCTTTATAAAGAAGAACTGCGGTCAGACAATTTATCCATAAACCTCAAGTTGACCTAAACAGCCAGTGCCCGCGGACTAATCAACATTTAAACAGAAAAGGGGAAACAAGATGAAATCACTATTACTTACATTGATGGTGCTGGTACTATCTTCAGCCGCATTTGCCGCAGACATAAACGGGAAATGGATGGGGGTATATCCTGGACTTGGAACATTAACCTTTGAGTTCAAGGCAGATGGTAAAAAGCTCTATGGAACAGATCTGAGCGCAGGGGAAAAAAAGACAGAGATACGGAAAGGAAAGATAAAGGATGATGAAATAAGTTTTGAAGTGCCTGTATCCATGGGCGAAATGAGAATGGTCATATTATATAAGGGCAAGATTTTAAATGATAATGAGATTGAACTGACCTTCAGGCAAAAATTAAGAGGGGCGCGGCCCCAGGGTTTTGGCGAGGGCGGCGGCGCAGGCTTTAACACCGGCTTTGGCGGCGGGCTAGGCGGCTTTGGCGGCAACTCGACTGAGAGCACAAAATTTGTTATAAAGCGTGTAGAAAAATATTAGAATAAATTATCGGGGTTTATATCCAGTATAGCTTATTTTATGCCGGTGCTTTTAAACACCATACAATGGAGACCCGGCATTTTGTTTAGGTTTTTATTCGTATGAACAAATAAAAAAATATTAAAAAAAGGTTTGTGTTTTTTTTTTATTTGTTTATTATGGTTTTTCGTTAATGTTTTACAGGTAACACAAACTTAAAGGAAACAGGCAGAAATAGGAGAGCTAATATGATTAAACGTATTTTATGGGCAACGGCACTTTTTGCATTCGTAGGCAGTGGGACAGCCTTTGCGCAAAATAGTCCAAGTGA
Organism: uncultured Desulfatiglans sp.; assembly: GCA_964460435.1. Lineage (GTDB taxonomy): Bacteria > Desulfobacterota > DSM-4660 > Desulfatiglandales > HGW-15 > JAAZBV01. Next base: position 8,585 of record CAYWRH010000133.1, on the reverse strand, counting down.
AGTTCATGGCAAAGTATCAAAAACCATCGCTACCGAATCAAAGGCGCAGGAAAAGGCAGATGATTGGAGCTATGATAAGCAAAGCATGATGATGGAAATAAGAGACCTGAAGTACAGGGTCACATGGAAGCAGTATCGCCAGAAAAAATACAAGGTCTATAATGAGGGCGTAAAAGAGGCGATAAAGAACCTCCAGTTCCAGAAAGAGGAGATAAACAAGCTCCGTGAACAGATTGACCCCTATCTTGAAGAGGTGGTTGATCGCCTTGAGGCCTTTATTAAGAAAGACCTCCCGTTTCAACCTGAAGAGAGACAGAGGCGCATAGATGCCCTTAGAAAAATACTGAATAACTACAATATGCAGCCAAGTGAAAAACTCAATTACATTGTTACTAATGGCCTCAAGATAGAGGCAGATTATGGCAAGATGATTGAGCACCAGGAGGATGTTGGGCTTAATCTCAATGGAGTCGATACCCGTGTTAACATCATGAGGATCGGCAGGATAGCCATGTATTATATGACAATGGACCGTAAACAGATCGGCATGTATAATCGTGCAACTGCCAAATGGGAGCCTGTCCCGGAGGATCAGTTAAAAGAATTCAAGAGGGCATTTGATATGGCCCTGGGAAAAAGGGCTGCTGAAATCGTCGAACTTCCTTTAGGAGCAATATAGAATGGCTAAAAATAATATAAAATACACAATAATATTATCAGTAATTATCCTGTTTTTTACAGCAGGGAATCTGTTTGCCCAGTCAGAAGGGTGGAAAAAGATAGCTGATAACGTAAATAAGGACCAGGATCAGGCCATTTTGGATACTGCCGAGATGGAGCAGTATGTAAAGATGGACAAGGCAGCCCTGGAAAAAGAGCTTGCAAACCTCAAGGCGCAGGATGCAAAAGAGCAGGCAGAATATACCAGGCTTGAAAATGAATACAATGCGCTTCGAGCCCAGGAGGCACAGTATAAAAAGGATCTTGAAAATGAAAAAGATGAGATACAGGCAATAGAGGATGCTGTAAGGGCAATTGGAAAGGATGCAATAAGCATCTCCCGCGATAACCCCATAACAGCCGAATTCCCTGAAAGAAAAGATGTGCTCGAGGGTATTACACAGTCTTCCAAGTTCCCCGGCATGAACTGGATCAAGGCCCTTATTGAGTTCTATTTCTCTGAAATAGAGGAATCAGGCAGAATTGTAAGGCGTGAAGGCAAGTTTATTGGCCCGGATGGGAGAGAAACAACAGGCCAGATCATTAGAATAGGCAAGTCAACCACATATTATAAATTAGGCGATGGCACTGTCGGTTTCCTGCAGCCTGAAGCAGATGGAACCACACTTAAGGCTGTCCAGGGTAAAACACCTGGCCGCATGGTTTCAAACATCAAGAATTTCTTTGACAAGTCATCTGATATAACATCAATAGATATATCCGGCGGTGGTGTATTTGTCACCTTCCGTGATGAGAAGTCATTCGCTGACTGGCTTGAGCAGGGCGGTGCGATCATGTATGTTCTGCTTGCTCTGGGCATATTTGCAGCCCTTATAGCTCTTGAACGTCTGGTTGTCCTTGGCACAAAATCAAAGGCATCAGAAAAGACAATGGATCATATAAAGAGCATGGCAGAAAAGGGCAACTGGAAAGAGGCAAAGGATTTCTGCTCATCAAAAAGCCGTATACCCACATGTCAGATGCTGGACAGCGCGCTTGAGCATGTAGGCTACAGCCAGGATGTGCTTGAAAATGCCCTTCAGGAATCAATATTAAAGCAGGCGCCAAAACTGGAAAGGTTCCTGCCAACCCTTGCGCTGCTAGCTACAATAGCCCCTCTGCTTGGTCTGTTAGGTACTGTTTCCGGTATGATCCAGACCTTTGAAGTCTTAACAGAGGTGGGCTCAGGTGACCCGGCAATGCTTGCTGGCGGTATATCTGTTGCTCTTCTAACAACATACTTTGGTCTTACCCTGGCTATACCGATAATGTTTGTGCATCATCTGCTGAAGGCCAAGGTTGAAAAGATACTTGTTGATATGGAAGAAAAAGGGACTGCCTTTATAATCACCCTTCTTAAACAGGGTTCTAAATAATAGGAGGCCCACGTGTTCAGCGATTTGATATATGATTCCCTAGACCAGATCAGGGTTGGAGGGTGGGTTATGTACCCCCTGATAGCAACCTGTTTATGGATGTGGTATCTGATCGTTAAAAAGGCGATTGATATGTACGCATATACCAGGGGATGGCGGCCTGTACAGGAATGTATCAATAACGCAGGCAAGGCAGATTTTAAGTGCGCTATATGGCAGAAAAGGATAATGGATGGTTTTATAAAGGAAAAGACCGACAGTAAAGACCTGAATACTGAAATACTTGACAGCCTCAGGACAGGTCAGCTTACATTTGTTCAGCAGCATATCGGGCTTATCTCCCTACTTGCTACTGTAGCGCCCTTACTTGGGTTACTTGGTACTGTTAGCGGTATGATAACAACATTTTCAGTTATTGCGGAATTCGGCACTGGAAATGCCAAGGCGTTGGCTGGTGGTATTTCGGAGGCATTATTGACAACCCAGGCAGGGCTTGTAATTGCTGTGCCGGGGCTCTTTATCTGTACATTTCTTGCCCGCAGGGCAAATGATCTGTTACAGAGGATGCAGCGATTTTGTCTTATGATTTCACAGTCAACGCTGATTAACAATTGAAATAGCAGGAGGGTCACCCTATGGGAAGATTATCTTTAGGGCGTAAAAGAAGTGATGATTCGGTAGAAATAAATATGTCACCGATGGTTGATATGACATTTTTATTATTAATATTTTTCCTGGTTACAACCACCTTTGTAAAGGAGTCAGGCGTTGAGGTCAACAGACCTGTAGCATCAACAACTGAGGCCAAAGAGAATACCAATATTGTTATTGGTGTCACAAAGGACGGGTTGATATATATAGAAAACCAGATCATTGATGTAAGGTCTGTCAGATCCAGGATGGAGCGTTTCAAGAGTGAAATGCCCGAGGGTAATGTAGTTATAACTGCTGACAAGGAAAGCCTCTTTGGAGTTGCAATAGAGGTGCTTGATCAGGTAAGACTTGCGGGTATAAAAAATGTTGTAGTAGCTGCAACGAAAGAGTAATGATTATGGCTAGTTATCAGAAAACAATGGCTAATTTTTCTATTAGTCTTCTGGCTGGTATGTCAATTACTGTATTACTTTTTGTATTCCAGCCGCTTTTGACTAAGTTTGCTAATCTTAGTAAAACAAAAGAGAGAGGGCATGCTGTAGTTATTCAGCAGTACAAGCCGCCACCGCCGCCTGAGCTCCAGGAGGAAGAGCGAATAGAGGAAAAGCAAAAGACTACACAGACCCAGAAGGAACAGCAGGTTCAAAGGATTCAGAGGCCAAAGATAGACATGGCCATGTCTGGCCTCACGGGTGCTCTGGGTGGGACTATAGAGATCAGCAGCGTTCTTAACAAGGAGTTCAAGGTCTCAGATTCTCTGTTTGTTTCTGCCTTTAAGCTGAGCGAGGTTGATGAACCGCCAAAACCCATTAAGACAATGCTTCCCAAATATCCCTTTGAGGCAAAACAGAAGGGTATATCGGGAAAGGTTACCTTGAGGTTTGTTGTTGACTCCAATGGTGTGCCCAGGGAGCCACAGGTTGTAAGCGCAGATCCTCCGGGTGTTTTTGAAGAGGCGGCGCTTGAGGTAGTAGTGAAATATAAATTCAGGCCTGCTAAAAAGGGCGGGAAGGCGGTCGACTGTATTGTAAAGCTGCCTATTAGTTTTGATCTTAGTGAATAAAAACTTTTAAACAGAATGATATAATTATGGCAAAAAAATATTACGCAATATTGTTGTCTGTTGTTTTAACAGGTTTGATCGCCCTTGCCCTGCCTGTGGCTGGACAGGATAAAAAGGGTACTGGAAAGGAACAGCAATCTGCAGCAGAAGAAGAAAAGGAGAGGATGTCAAAAGAGGCCCAGACCGCAATGGTTGAGGCCCAGAGGGCATATGATAAAAAAGACCTTGCCACTGCCAGAAAATTTCTTCTTGATTATCTGGCTACAAAACCAGTGGATGTTCCGCCTGAAGTATATCTTTTGCTCGGTTATTACTGGTACAATGATGATAAGCTTGATGAGGCCATAAAGGTGTTCAAGGAGGGGCATGAAAAGTTCCCTGACCATTATGACATTCTTGCCTACTATGCCGCTGTCCTCTATGAAGGCGGTAAACTGGCAGAAGCAGGGCCTTTGATGGAAAAGACCTATGAGGCATCAACCAAAAAGGAGCTGAAACTGCTCGAGGCTGCTGCAGCTTCATATTATCAGATAGAGAAGTATGAAGATGCAAAAAGGGTGATCAGGAAGATGATGAGCACCACAAAGGAGCCAAAGGAAAACTGGTTCAATATGCTTTTGGGTATATGTATTGTAGAGGAAAAATATGATGAGGCAGAAAAGATAGTCTTTGAGGCATTAAAGCTGTTCCCTCTCAATGCAGTTTACTGGCAGCAACTGGGCATGGTAAAGCAGGCAAAGGAAGACTGGTATGGTATGGCTGGCGCTATGGAGATACGCACAAACGTAAAGCCTCCTGAAAAAGCGGCTGAATTCAAAGAGATGTTTAATGTTTACAGTTCCTTGAATCTCCCCTTAAGGGTTGTAAAAAGCATAGAGATGTCTGCAAAGGATAAGGCGCTGGAGGAGAAGGAATTTTTACAGATAGCTGATGCATATGCCAGGGCCATGAAAATAGACAAGGCTGTTACATATCTTGATAAGCTGATACAGAAAAAGCCCTCTTCTGCCCTTATGCTTAAAAAGGCAGAGATACTTCTAAATGCACGGAAAAACAAAGAGGCAATAAAGGCATGTGATGATCTCATTGCATTTAACCCGAATGAGGGGGGGGCATATAGGATTAAAGGCTTCGCATTATGGGATCTTGAAGACTGGGAAGGCATGAGAGTGGCATTTACAAGGGCACAGGCATTTAAGGAATATCGTAAAGAGGCCGAGGATGGCCTGGATTACCTTAAGAGCCTTGATGAGGCAAAAAAGAGCTCAATGCAATAAGATGTTGATCATTAAAACGGCCCTGTTTCCAGATGGAGCAGGGCCGTTTTTATTTTCTGGTAGAAAACTTTGGTTTTATATACTGTTTTGCAAAAATACTCAAAACTTCAGGAGTACAAATGGGATATAAAGATAGATTCATAAAAAAGATAGAGGAGCTGGGAAAAAGGGAATGGGATGATAATGCTATAAAGGCTAGGGTAAATGGATTTTTATCCGGAGGTATCCCAAAAAAGAGGCTTGATAAAGCAGAACTGGTTGCTCATAAAGAGGAGATTCTGGAAAGGGTGCAGCGAAGGGCTGAGGAGTATAATTATATCTTTAAAAACTGTGCCCAGGGCACTGCAATGGCGCTTTTGGAGGAGTTTGGGCTGGGAGACATGCAGGTAATTAAGGCGCTTACCCTTTTCCCGGGTATTGGTGGTTCAGGTGAGATGTGCGGTGGAGTGACCGGAAGCATTATTGCCTTTGGCCTTTTTTATGGAGGAGATAATCCTTTTGAACTGGAAAAGGTAGGCCCTGCAATGGAGGTCGCCCAGAGATTTATGGCCTACTTTGAGGATGAAATCGGCTATCTTTTATGTTCAGATATTCAGGAGAAAGTCATCTTCGGGAAAAATATGGACCCTGGCGCCAGCGCAGCAAATATGGATGCATTTGCATCAGCAAAGGGTTTTGAAAAGTGCGGGCTCCCACCGGGCACAGGCGCACGTCTTGCTGCAGGGTTTATGATAGATCGATTTCCCGACTATCTGTAATTCTATATCAGACGTATAGATCTGCACAAAAAAAGGGATTAGTCGCCCCTCAGTTTTTCCTGGTTTTCCTGCTCCCTTTTGCAATCTATACATTCTGTAGTTACAGGGCGTGCCTCAAGCCTAGCCTCGGATATCTCCTCACCGCATGTCTCGCATATGCCGAATGTCCCATTTTCGATACGTTCCAGGGCCTGTTTTATCTTCAGTATCAGTTTGCTGTCCCGCTCTTTTATATGGATATTCATCTCTATATCTGATTCAAGTGTCGCCTGGTCAGTAAAATCAGGGGCCTGTTCAGATTCAGCAAGGGTGGTTACCCTTTTCTTGCTGTTCTTGTCATGAAGTGCATCAAGCTGATCAGTGAGTTTTTTCCTGAAGTGCTGAAGTGTCTTTTTATTCATCGGTCATCACCATGTTCAATTAATGTAAGTGTACATCAGTCAGAAACATATTCCTGATAAATGATGTTTTTATAATATCCGGCGCTGACTTTATTAGATAGTTCAGCACCGGATATCTGTTTTTGCCTAACCCTGAACCAGGGATCCTTTCGCCTCAGGCCTTAAGCCATGCGCCTTCGCCCTGGGCCTTTTCCTTGAGCCTTGGTGAGCCCTGAGCCTTGTATGCCCAGCTCCTTGTTTTAGTACATATCTTCAGGCATTGCCGGTGCAGCCGCAGCCTTCTTCTTTTCAGGCTTTTCAGCAACCATTGCCTCTGTTGTCAAGAGTAAACCTGCCACAGATGCGGCATTCTGAAGGGCAAACCTGGTGACCTTTGTCGGGTCAATAATACCTGCCTTGACCACATCTTCATATTCGCCTGTCTCTGCGTTAAAGCCCTTATTGCCTGTAAGCGCCTGTACATTCTTGACAACAACGGAACCTTCAAAACCCGCATTGTTTGCAATCTGTTTAATTGGCTCTTCTATAGCCTTTTTAATGATGTTGAGCCCTGACTGCTCCTCGCCTTCAAAGGTGGTATTATCAAGAACCTTCTGTGCACGGATAAGCGCAACTCCACCGCCAGGAACAATGCCCTCTTCTACAGCGGCTCTTGTTGCGTTAAGGGCATCCTCAACCCTTGCCTTTTTCTCCTTCATCTCTGCCTCTGTAGCTGCACCGACACTAATAACAGCCACGCCACCTATCAGTTTAGCAAGGCGTTCCTGGAGTTTTTCGCGGTCATAATCGCTTGTGGTCTCTTCTATCTGTGCCCTTATCTGTTTAACCCTTCCTTCAAGCTCCTTTTTGTTGCCGCCACCATCAACTATAGTAGTGTTATCCTTGTCAATGGTTACCTTCTTGGCTGTGCCAAGGTCATTAATAGTTATGTTCTCAAGCTTATGGCCAAGGTCTTCAGAGATGACCTTGCCTCCGGTAAGTATTGCAATATCTTCAAGCATGGCCTTTCTTCTGTCGCCAAAACCAGGGGCCTTTACGGCTGCACACTTGAGGGTGCCCCTCAGCCTGTTTACAACGAGTGTGGCAAGTGCCTCACCCTCAATATCCTCTGCGATAATAACAAATGGCCGCCCTGACTGAGCGATCTTTTCAAGGATCGGGATCATTTCGCGCATATTGCTGATCTTTTTCTCGTGCAGGAGAATATAGGGGTCATCAAGGCTTACAACCATCTTTTCCGTGTTTGTTACAAAGTAGGGGCTTAAGTAGCCACGGTCAAACTGCATACCTTCTACTATTTCAAGCGATGTCTCAATTGATTTAGCCTCTTCAACGGTAATAACACCCTCTTTGCCCACTTTTTCCATTGCCTCGGCAATAATATCGCCTATGGTATGGTCATTATTGGCGGATATTGTTCCGACCTGTGCTATCTCATTTTTATCCTTGGTTGGCTTGGATATCCTTTTGAGTTCATCGACTACCAGCGCAACAGATTTATCTATGCCTCTTTTTAGCGACATGGGATTCATGCCGGAGGTAACGAGCTTCAGCCCTTCTCTCACAATAGCCTGGGCCAGAATTGTTGCGGTTGTTGTTCCGTCGCCAGCAACATCTGATGTCTTTGAGGCCACCTCTTTAACCATCTGGGCGCCCATATTTTCAAACTTATCTTCCAGCTCTATCTCTTTTGCTACTGTTACACCATCTTTTGTGGCAATCGGTGAGCCCCATGATTTTTCTATAAGAACGTTTCTACCCTTTGGACCGAATGTAACCTTTACTGCGTTGGCCAGTGTATCAACACCTATCATGGTCTTTTCTCTGGCAATTGCGTTGTATTTGATCTCTTTTTTAGCCATCTCTGTTTTCCTCCCTGTTAGCCCTCAATAATTCCCAATATATCATCTTCTCTCATGATAAGATGTTCTATGCCGTCTATTTTAATCTCAGTGCCAGCATACTTGCTGAACAGAATCCTGTCATTCTCCTTTACTGCCAGAGGTACAAGAACCCCTTTGTCATCAACCTTTCCGGGGCCTGCTGCTATCACCTTTCCCTCAAGAGGTTTTTCCTTTGCTGTGTCAGGTATAATAATCCCGCCAGCCGTCTTCTGTTCCCCTTCTGTTCTTAAAACAAGAATTCTGTCGTTTAAAGGTTTAATCTTCATAATCTCTATCCTCCTTAAAATAGAACAAAAAAGATAATAATATTTACCTGAACATGAAAGAAATATCCTATCAGGCAATGTATACTGATTTTACTGATATTTTACTAAATTAAAGACTAAAAAACCTAATCACTGCAAAATAATTGTCAAGCTTTTGGAAGACTTT
>CAYWRH010000132.1:0-12539 GCA_964460435.1 uncultured Desulfatiglans sp. | reverse complement strand
GGAACGATTGGAACCAATGACCGGACTCATTGGGAAAAATAGTGCGGAATATCCAGGCACTCCTTAATCGTTTTCACGACACTTGTATCGGGATTGACAATTATTAATTCTTTTAACTCCGTATCTGCCAATGATTCCAATAGTAGTTTTCTTATGGCAAAGTCAGTAGGAGGAAATGAATACCCGATGATGACTAGAGAAGTGCACTTCTCAATCAACTCTTTAGCCTGCGCCCAAATATTTGGAAATGGTGCAATTTTATAATAATTATCTTTGTAAAGTTGAGGTGTTATTATTAAGGGATCAACAACCCAAGTATTTTTGATAGGTGGCATGCCAAAATTCCAATGTCCTCCCATCAAGATGATATCATTACTCCTATCCTGTGGAAGATCTTCCCCAAAGACTGGATGCATGGGTTGTAAATAATGAAACCAATTCAATGACCCATGTAGTTTGAGGATTTTCCAATCATACAGAGTATTTTTAGGATGGCTATAGAAAAGAGAACCATCAACATATTTTGATACCCCAGCTTGTTGAAGCTGAATCTCATCAAATTTGAAGCCATATCCTAGCGGGGCATTCCAATTGCAGTGGCTATATGACAAAATATCATCAGGCACTTCCGCGTTGTCCATAGAAGGTTGAAAAAAGGAGGCCGGGATTTGCCTGCAAACTCCTGAAACAGATTTAATTGCATCTTCTAAAATACAATTGTAATTGAATGTAATTATCGAGTGTCTTTCCTCGAATATTCTACGAGCAAAATTTATTAGAGGTTCAGACGAAAGGCACATCTTTCAAATTCAGACAGAAACTCTGCAAGCAAGGTCTTTAGATTGAAGTTTATGGTTGCAAGTTTAATGGCATTATCTTTGTTTCCCTTTTGCGTAGACTCATAGTATTGTAGTTCTATGAAAGTGAAACATTCCTCAAGATCGAATGGCAATGCTAATAGATCAGTTTTTGTTTTTTCCAGAATTTAAAAATATACTGGTATATCGGATCAGTTAATCTGGAATATGCCTCGTTCTGATATTTATCGCTTCTAAGTATAATTTGGAAAAAATTGTTGGCCAAGGGGGCTTAAGTCCATCCCAATCAATTACACATTGGTTAAATCCTGCGCCCAAAATGTATACTGTACTTTCTTTTTCCATCTCTCTTAATTTAATCTAAATCTAGCGGATATGGACACCCTAATGCTAAGTTACCATCACTATTTTATCCAAATGCCAATGTGACAAACAGAAAACATGTATCTACTCGTTTGTATTACATAGTTAAATGTTTATCAGGCCTATGCAGCTCACATTACACACGAGCATAATGCTCTTTCCAAATTAAATTTTTCCACCAGTGATGAGTATAATAAAACGATATTAATCCAGTAAAACATGTTACTTTTATGTGATATTTTGTGTGATTCGGTGAAGAATATTAAACAGTTCTGGAAAATTAGCAAGAGTAAAAATGCTTTTGGCTGGAATCTTCAAGCATAGACTTTGAGGTTTGCGTATTTGGCAATATAGTCAAAGTCTCGGTCATTATGAAGCAGTGGGATATCATTTTCAATGGCGACCGAAGCAATCATGCAATCAATAGGTTTTCTTATCGTTATGCCTTTCTTCCTGAGCGCCCTGTAGATATCTGCGGCATGAATAAATGTCGATTCATGCATGGGCAGTATTAGGAGATCATTAAAATAGTTCTTTGTCCTGATATAATCCTTTTCTTCTCTAATCCCCTGGAGCACTTCAGAAAGGATAACACCGCAAAGACATAAATCCTCCTCACTATCGATAAGATTTTCAAGCATAGTAACATGAGGGGCGTTTATGCTTAAAAAAAAGTCGATCCAGACAGTTGTATCGATAAGTATCATCAGCCTCTGACCTTTCGCCATTCGGCAAGGTCACCCTCCCACTTGACAGAACCCTTTAATTCCAACAGACGTTTTTGACGACCACGCCGCCGAACCTCATGCAATGCATAGTCGATAAGTGCTCGATGTGTCTGAATCCCTGTAAGCTCCTTACATTCTTTGATAAGTTCATCATCAAGTACTATGTTTGTTCTTGCCATATAATCACCTCCAATAATACACATTCTAAAATAAAAAGATGTGTATTGCAAGACAGGAAAAAATCTAGTGTCAGGTATATACTATTTAAATTGTAAGCGAGCGGGACAACCCGCTTTCATAATTCAATTTGCAAGAGACGAGCGTAAAAATATTATCAAGTTAGAGAAAACTATAATTTTTATGTGATAATTTGCGTGATTCGGTGAAGAATAATTAATCGTTCTGAAAGATTAGCAAGAGTAAAAATGTTTTTAGTTGGTCTACTATTTGTAAAAATTACCCTCGGTTTATTTCAATGACACAGGGATAGAAACACCCCCACGCATGTGGGGAAGACCATCTCAGGGAGGTCATTGATGCTTAATATAAAGAAACACCCCCACGCATGTGGGGAAGACCTCTTTGGGCTTGGCTGCAAGCTGTTTTTCGAGGAAACACCCCCACGCATGTGGGGAAGACCCGGTGCATATCCAGCGCCGATTAATCAATACGGAAACACCCCCACGCATGTGGGGAAGACAGCTTTTTTAATAACTTGTTTTTTTGATGTGTAGAAACACCCCCACGCATGTGGGGAAGACCCTCTGCGCTTAATCTCTTTGGCTTTGGCAATGGAAACACCCCCACGCATGTGGGGAAGACTTACCCCCGGTTACGGGATGGAGAATCCCCCCGGGAAACACCCCCACGCATGTGGGGAAGACTAATACCTCCTGATGTTTTTAGAATATATCGTAGAAACACCCCCACGCATGTGGGGAAGACTGAGAAAAAAGATCATGCAAAAGACCCTGATTTAGAAACACCCCCACGCATGTGGGGAAGACAGCGAACACTTTCCGGTTCAAGTAGCTAATTTAGAAACACCCCCTCGCATGTGGGGAAGACAGATTTTATTTTTAAAAGTAAACTTGTACTGCAGAAACACCCCCACGCATGTGGGGAAGACAAACTAAGGCAATGAGAGGAGCAATTATTAAAAGAAACACCCCCACGCATGTGGGGAAGACATGCTCTTAAAATGACATAAAAACCCTAAAATAGAAACACCCCCACGCATGTGGGGAAGACCAAAGGATGTGGAAAAATTTCCAAAAGGATTAAAGAAACACCCCCACGCATGTGGGGAAGACTATATCAGAACAGCAACATATGTCAGCGGATCAAGAAACACCCCCACGCATGTGGGGAAGACTCTTGGTGATTATGTACGTCTTGGTAATAATGAGAAACACCCCCACGCATGTGGGGAAGACACCAATATCTTGATAATAACCTATGTTTGTTTATCAACATTTTGTATGTTTGTTATTCCGCTCTTTTCCTGTACCAACTGCATTCCGCTTATTTGCACAAGCGCCTTATCCAAATCGCCTAATCCTCTTATTTTATAACCTGGTGGCTTGTTGATCCGTTGGAAGATTGTTAGACCAGTTTCATATGTACAATGTTCAAAAAGATATTCAACAACATCGTCAGCTACAGAATCTTTAATACCCGAAATAAAGACATTTGGCCTTGGTTCAATAAACCATAACTTCATACGCCCTCTTACTGCAGGCGGGATATGGCTTGCCATAACAACAAGCATCTTAACCTCCATCCAAAATCATCTGTATATCCTTGCCAATATTACTCAGTAATTCCATTTCAATAACCTTGTTGCGAAAGGCCTCTGATACAAGGTGTCTATTGTACTGCCCCCCCATTTCAAGGGTCAGGGAGAATGCCAGATAAATCGTAAGCCTATCCTTATAGAGGTCAGCCATGTCATATACAAAAGGCAATGGACTCCCAGAATGTATAAAGCCGATATGTGGCGAGTATCCCATACTATAAATGGCTGATGTCAATATCCCATAAAGGGCCGCATTCGTGGATGTCAATATCTGGTTGGTAATATCACTCATCTCAAATTTGCCTGGCTTGTAAGATCGCCCTTTCCAGCCAACACCAAATTTCTTGGCCATATCCTCATACAGATTGCTTACCCTGTAACCCTCCATCCCCATCATCTCCTTTAAACTTTTTCCTGAAAGATCTTCATCAGGGAACCTCCGGGCAAACATTTTTCTGGCAACCTCTACCGATTTTTTGTTATCAGAAGCTAGAAGCATCTGTTTTCTCAGGTTTCTGGAGTCAGCAGTAGGGTTCTGACCCACAGCATAAAATAATAGACTATCTTCGCCTACCCAGCAGACAGTGCAATTTGCTGCGGCCATAACCTTTACCGCCTCATGGGTAATGCTGGTTCCTGGCCCTAAAAGGATGGTATTAATTGTGGCTATAGGCAATCGCACAACATTGCAGTCACAATCGATCCATTTGACACTGCTGTCATCAATCTCAAGCCTGCCCCGCTCCAGATATAAAAACGGATACTTATCCTTTACCTGCGGCAGCGTCGCCCTGGTAACCTTTATAAACAAACGTTTTTTATCGCTGACCTTTGCATCGCCTTCTACATTTTTCGATTCATTCATTTTCAACCTTGTTATGAATATACAATGGTTACTCTTCTGTCCTGGTACCTTTTTATTTGCCCGAACTGGATAGGGACATCATTCAATGTGACTAACTCTCCTTCATGCTCACCTTCTAAAACCCGGAAATCTTCAATCAGGTTTTTTTCGTTCGCTATTTCCATTGTATGTTTTATTGCAGCTTCTTCAGTATCAAAGCAACCTTGATAAATAAACTCTGTTGGCACACAATTCTTTCTACCAAGGTAGATATCATATACAGGGTTCTTTAGTGCTGTGGTAAAATCATCTTCAAGCTCGTATGGAATCTCCATGATAACAGCAAATACAGCATCCTGAAGATAATAGCGAAAGGTCATCTTTGCACCTCCTCCCACAGCCTTTTTTCCATTACTAGTCTTAGGTATGTGGTTATTCTCCCATATATCTTGTTCATTATAACCGCTTCCTACCATATGAAAATCCTTGAGCAGGGGTTCTCTTTCCTTCCTGACAAGTTCATTGTCACCCTTTTGTATCCATCGATTATAGGAGATAACGGTTTGCCCAAAGGGTTTCAACTGCGCCAACAATTCCCTTTGTTCTCCTGATGCCCCCATAGCACAAAATAGTAGCCCTAAAATTCCAGACCTTGTAGGGAAAGGCAGGGTATCCCTTCTGCCGAACTTGGAATCAAAGCCCCATGATTGAAGAGGGGCTTCAAGCCAAAGCAGGATATATTTATTTTTCATGCCTTGATCCTTTCAATCTCAGATTTTATACTTTCTATAAGTTTGTCTATATTGAATGATTCATCTTCACCATATGTGTAGTCCTTTATCTTGCCAAAAAGAGAGCCGGCTAGCTTTTCCTTTTTATCAAGATACCTGCAAAGTTCCTCCTTGCTTGCTTCAAGAAATCCGCCATTTTTGGCCTTTACAGCCGTTTCAAAGGGAACCTGGAGCCTCTGCCCCTTTCGAATATATATTCTAGCAAACTCCCATGGGCATGCACCTGACTGTGTGGTCTGCCTCGCTCCTGGCACTGCTATATAAAGAGCCTTAATAAACGATTCAATTGATTCTAAAATATTCTGTCCTGCCAGATTCTCCCAGAGTTGCCCAACATCAAGGCAGACATACCTGTAATAGGTAGCCGAGTTGAATTCAAGACTTCCCATATGGCCTGATCCTGGTTCTTCCTGGCAATCATCAATTGCAGTAAAAAATTCCACTTCATTTGTCACCTTGTGGGTTGAAATAGCATGAGCAAAAGAAACCGCTGCTTCCACATTCAGAGTCGCGGCCTGCGCAACCATTCTGCCGAAAAGGGCTATATCTATTCCATCCTCTGCAAATACTTTCTTGTCAATTAATGCGCTGACTTCCTTTGCCTGTTTTTTAGCATCTTTTTGTTTTATTACCTTTTCCGGGTCAAAACCTTCTTTTACAAAGGCGTCAGTAATCAATTCTATTTCTGCATCACTTAAAAACAGAAGAGTATCGCTCTTTTCGCCAGAATCTTCTTCTGAAGCGTTTTTAATGAATATTTTTTCTATCTTTTCACTGCATTTTTTTGCCTGATCATTGTTGGCGCCTTTGGCAATGCAGCTATCATATATAAGTTTTCCAATATACTTTGTCCTGCTACCAAGGTTGCCCCCTAAATCCCTCATTGCGAGTCTTATGTAACGTTTCCAGCATTGGCTGCTTACCCTTGCGCGTGTGGTGCCGCCAATTATAGCTGTTTTCGGGGCGCCTACATCATCACGATTAAGACATGTTACAGGGAAAGATTGCAAAATATGAAATTCAACACGGATATTTTGGTATGGATTGTTATTTATCTGTTTCATGGCATCCTCATTATTTAATTGTTAATGTTAATAGGGACTATCTGTAAGAGCCCAAAGCCAAAGCCCTTTGCCCTGCCAATCCCCTGTTTAAAACTTTTTATAAAAATCTCACGGTCTATAACCTTAAGCTTGCCTATAAATGTTGCTGTATTATGGGTACAGATGCCCTTATATTTTTTGTAGGTGATAACCCCTACGTTGTTTACTTGAAGGCTGTTCTGGATCACCTCAAAACCATAGCCAGGCGCTTTTGATATAAACCATTGGATAAGGTTTTCTTTACCTTTGATAGGAACAATCTTGCCTGTCCTAATATCCCGCTTTGTAGGGTTTAAAATTACCTCAAAACCATAATAGTCAAAACTAAGAAAGGTATCAGGGACCTCTTTTGAATCGATCTTTCCATATGCAGGTTTTTGAGGCTCACGATCAGATAGTAGGAGTATTCTTCTGTTGTTCCAGTCCCCACCCTTGTCTGCAAAAAGAAAATCTCTGGTCTTGCCATCTTCAGGCGGAAATAAAGAATAGACCGCCCTATGGAGGCTGTATGTGTCATTAATGGCCAAAGCCTTGCAGTCTTCACGCCCAAGGTTGTACATCGTTGCTATCATAGTTATCCCTCCTGTCAAAAAAGTCGTTTGCCCATCTTAATTTTTGTCTTTCGGTATTTGTTTCAAACCAAAGGAGTTCATCAAGTAACCTGCCATAGTCCATGCCCACACCTTTTGATTGCACAAGACTTAATAATGGCCGGAGTACATGGACCATTTCTTCTATGCTATTACAGGCCAATAAACGTCTTAATTTTGCCTTGGCCGCATCTGAATTATGCCCCTCATCATAACAACGGCTTATGGCCTTCCCTAACCCAAGATAACCATCGGTCTTTGGCTTTGCTTTGGCCAAAGCTGCAGCCACAAGGGCGAATGGCAGACGTTCCCATGGTCTTTCTATATCACACCATTTCACAAGATATTCCCATGACTGGTATTCTGTTGCACGATTATCTGCCCTTCGTAATCGTGCACCAAAGGCATTGTCGTTAGGAAGCCTCTTTATCACATATTCAACAAATGCCTTTCCTTTTGTCCTTCCAGATTCAGGCCAGGTTGTTTCCATTTTATTCCTCCTATTAAATATAGGTTAACTAGAATGTTTTATTGGTTTTTATCTGTATTTAGAAATTTTCCTAGGTTTGGCCTATTGGCAGCCCATGCCTCCATCTGCCTGGCTGTATCCCTGGGACATACTGTATCAAATGCCCGGTTTGCATATTCAACAAATACTTTTCTCATAGTCATAGCCTTTTTACCGGTATTATCCTCTCCACATGCATCAACAAGCTTCTGGAATACCCTTTCACATAATTGCCAGAAAATATTGGTGGCACTTGATGCCATTTCTTTTCCATCAGTCTTTTGCTGCTTGAAATAACCTATAGTTGCGCTATAAAGGGCCTTAGCCATATATTCCATGTTTTCCATTTCTGTTTTTAAATATGTAAACCATATATCACCAAGCCAGGCTGAATGGAGGACTATCTCAGATTCAACAAAATCATCGTTTCCAGATACGAATTGTTCACCAGCATTACTGCTTACCTTAAGCCCACCAGACCATATACTAAATTCTGATACTGATCTTCTTGCGCGTGTAACTCCAACACGAAGCTGTATGCAATCAAATGAACTGGTTGAGTTTGAACTTAAAAAAGACAAAAGAGATGTAATCATCCTCCAGGGCCGTTTTTCCGGGTCAACCCAAATAGTCTTAGGTTTACCTGAATAATCAACAGCGATACTTGGATCAAAACCCCCATCATTATGTGTTTGATGATAAATACCTTCAGAGTAATGAATGCCTTCTTTTGTTAGCAAGAAAAATCTGCAAAGAGGAACAAGCCTTCCCATGAGGCTGTTTTTCAAGGCCTTTGCCCTTTCACAATCCTCCCCTTCAGGCATGGACTCCCAGGGCGGCAAACCTATCCCTTCAGAAAATTGCCTATTATCTTTTACATTATTCTTTGTCAGTATATTTAACCAGACTGTTTCCCAAAGAGTTCTACCTAGGATAAAATTATGCAAGTACCCTGAATAACCCAGTGCTGGACTAGGCTTTGATGAAGACGGTTTCCCTTTTTCATTTGTTTTACCCATATACCCTTTACTCAAAACTATACTGTTGTCTGCTTTTTTCCCACCAAATGCAAAACAACTTAAAAATATTAGCAAAAGAGCTTTCTCAGCATCGTCCATTTGTTTTTCAACTTGGTCTTCAGTCAGGATGGTTGTATTTCCGGTAGCGATTTCTGGTTTTACTGTTCCAAAGCTTTTTATTTCAGCCTTCGAAATACCCGGCATCTGTAAAAATGGCTTATCGCCATAGAGCCAGAAAAGGTCTCTTTTTTCATCAAGATAATTAATGGCCTTTTCTGCAACTCCTTGTGCCCCCAAAGCAAACAATTCCTCTTCATCTTCGGGAGTATGCGCTGCCTGAACAATTGCTAAAAGAAGTTTCATGATGGCTATCTTCTCAACAGGGTTTCCTCCCAAAGCCTTTAGACCTGGATCAGAAAAAATTCTCATGAGGCTAACTCTTCCTTCTCCTGTTACCGGTATCCATGCCTCATCCACAAGGTTGAATCTTCTTTGTGTTGTATTTTCCATTCAAGCTCCTTTTTTATGGTTATAAATTGGCTTATAAAAGGCATTGTTGTCTCTCCGCCTGTGAAACCCAGTAGATTCCGGCTTAAGCCGAAATAACAGAGAGTCGAATAACTATGAGACAGTCAAGACCTGCTTAAGTCTTTTCAGCAATGTAACCTAGTAGCGGATCATAACGCAGGCGATAACTGTCGGATACATCCTGATGACCAAGTCCAATAAGTTCACCGCTTTCTTTTACAATAGCAATGCGAAAAGGGGTTTCTGATTCATCACCCAGATAAACGAAATGTTTTAAGAACTCTAATTCACTTTTTATGAATTTTGGCGCAATCTTTTCAGCCACTCTTACTGTATTTTGCTGTATTTCAGCAGCTATCTGCCGCCATTCTTTAGCGCTGTGTGATTTTATTTTTTTTGGTAATAACTTGGTATCGCCATTTAAAAACATAAGTTGAACCACACCATCCAGATTCTGTTTCTTCCGAATCAACAAAACATCTACATCATCCCTTTCTGAATATCTTGTAGCAGCTTTGCTTTCCGGTAGCGTTTTGCCACCGCGCGAAATCCCATATCTTGCTAATCTGCTTAACTTATCTCTTGTATCCTCGACCTCTTTTTTATATTGCGCCATCAAGCCTTCTTCGTCTCTGTTGCTGTATGTAGCCTCTATTAAAGCCCTTATTTTTTCACCTGTAAGCTTTATTAGTTTTTCATTCTTCCATACCTCAAGGCTGCGGCATAAAACATAGGGTGCATAGACATATGCAGATTTATCAAATGCTGCTCTATCTGTTTTTGCAGCATCAAGTGAAGGCGCCAATATCCATACCTCTCTTTTGGCATTTATTGGGCGTAGGGGGTCTGTTTCACGATGACGCCATAGGCGGCCTATCCGCTGTAAAAGCATATCTGTTGGGCATATCCTTGTAACCATGAAATCGCCATCAATATCCAGTGACTGCTCCAATACCTGGGTGCCAACAAGTATCCGCCCACATAAATTACGTTGGTTTTTACCTTGTTTCCCGAATAATTCCACCCATCGGGTTTCATTTGTTATTCTATCCTTTTTCAGAAATCTTGAGTGTATCAAGCCACATTCAACACCTGTACCGGATGTCCTTGCGCCAAGTACCTTATAATGGCTTTGAGCTTCATCAATTGTGTTTTCAAGCCATAATACCTGTTGCCCTTGTTCCGCTCTAGAAATAGCTTCGTCGATTGCAGGACTATCGTCTGATATAATACTAAGATTAATCTCTGGTTCTTCTAAACCGGGTGCAGGGTAGCAAATTAATTTCCCTTTACGTGGATAAGACGAAATCAACGGATATGCAGATTTTGTAACCGAATCAACCTTATTACCATCCTGTAAAAAAGCAACCCTGCGTCCTATGGATAATGTTGCACTTAATATGATTACAGTGCAGTGGATTTCATAAAGCGCCTTGACGAGTGCGTCAAGTATTGTTCCTGTGTAACTGTCATAACTGTGTACTTCATCAAGGATGACTACTTTTCCAGCAAGGCCGAATGTACGCACAAAAGCATGTTTTACATTCATGACCGCCATTAATGCCTGGTCAATAGTCCCAACAGCAAAAGGGGCAAGTAATCCCCTTTTATTGTAGTCAAACCATGATCCGCCAGGTTGCCCCTCTTCTCCCATTTCTGTTTTTTTAAGCCATGCAGAACTGTGAAGAAGTAGTGCTTTTTGATGTGGATAATCTGTATTAATAATCTTGCTTAAAAATTCATTCATCCGTGTGATCATCCTATCTGAAGTCAACTGGGTTGGTAACGCAAAATAAATACCAGTAGCCCTTTCATTTTCAAGAACCTTATAAGCCGCAAAAAGCGCTGCCTCGGTTTTGCCCAGGCCCATAGGAGCCTCAAGTATATAAACCCCTGGCCCTTTTATTTCTTCGATGAATTTCTTCTGAATGGGATAAGGTTCGTAAGGTTGGAAGCAATCTTTAAAAGCTAGGCCTTTAATAATTTCTGGCCGGATGAACCCTGCAGCATCCAAAGATTCAGAAACAAGACTTCTCAGGCGTGCATCATCGTATTTTTTTATATCAGATGATGATAATTCATGTCTCGAACCTATCCAATCAGCCACAGTAGTTAACCCCGCCAATATATCAGAATTGATATCTGATTGCACCTTTGGCCAATATGTTTGAAATATCTCTTTTAGTTTTTCAATAGTTGAAAGTCGAATACTCTGGCAGGAGGCACCTCCATAATTATCATCATCAGGAAGCCCTGTATTTTGAATAGAATAACCATGATGCCTTCCGACTATTTCAGGAATAAAATTTCCCAAATCACTCAGGGTAGCCTGGCTGACTGCAGGATGCCCACCAATATTTCGATCCAATTCGAGGCTTGCTATTCCGAGAGGCTTTCCAATAGCCCTGTAGATTTTTTCCTGGAAACCAGGACTGATTTTACCTATATCATGCGATGCCGCTATTAATTCAATTCCTTTTGGGAATAAAGCATCTCTTAACCAGATTGGTTGCCGATTTGTCAACTCACGTGCAACAAAACCTACAATTTTACAGTGTGTTAAGACATCTATTCCTTTTTCTTTTTTTCCACTTTGAAATGTTACAGTCTTAGCAAGATATTCAAGATTGGCAGGAAATATGCATTTTTGTTCGACTATCTTTTTAGGTGGCTTCATTTTTTATAGAATGCTTAAGAACAAAACCTAATAAATATCTAAAATCTGATAATATGCGCAACAATTTTAATTGCAGCATCCTCAATATAGTAACTTCTATTTATATTGCGGATTGCCCTTAAATTAAATCAGTATTAGAACAGCAATGTTCAGGACTATTTCTGAATAATATATATCTTAAATTAATTAATAAACTGGGGTTGCCTATTTTCGGACTGATTTGTTTGATAGCAGAAAAATTAACAATTATCAATAAACAATTATCCTATAGCATTACTCTTAAATTTACTCTCTGTTTGTCACTTGGAATACCATTTTACAACAGGCTATAGTCTTTCATCTTAGCCTATTAACCTTGTTTTCTTTTCCAATAATATTGAAACAGCAAAATCAGGACTTATTTTATGGCAAAAATATCGGACCATAAAGGTCACAGATTTTCGGGAGGGGGGTAAGATGTTCAGCATATATTTAAATTATATAAAAGCAGTAAGCAGAGGTTCTCCTCCAGTCAAATTGCACGGGGAACGCTCTCTCTTTATTCCTGTTTTTCTTTTTACCTTTTTTGTTTCCGGCTGTTCAACCATACCTTTAAAAAAGGTTGATCCTGTAAATATAGAGCTTTTTCCTGCCTATAAAATGGCAGACGGCTCATATATATCACCTCAATCTGTTACTCACGCCATACCTGATGTTGATATACTCGCAATCAACGATGATATAAAGAGGTTAATTGATGAAAGGGCGGGTGGGATCAGGGATCAGGAGAGAC
>CAYWRH010000131.1:0-12619 GCA_964460435.1 uncultured Desulfatiglans sp. | reverse complement strand
CGGCCCCCACGCCTGCCCCTACAGAAATATAAACAATTTATCCTACACCATGCACACCCTGTCCGCCGTAGCCTCCGGCTAAGGCGAATGCTCTATGCCCCTTGCGCCCTGCGCCATGCTCTATGCGCTTTGCGCCTTCCGCCCTGAGCCCTGCGCCATGTGCCTTGCGCCTCTTTCCCTACCTCCACTCATCTATTGATGCGCTTGAGTTATAGGCAAAATCCCCTGCCTGCCAGAAGAGGTTGGTCCCTCCGCCGACCGAAATTATTGTTATCCTGGATGGGTTTAAAAACTGAGGGATATACTGATCCCTGGGGAGCTTCATCCATGATGCTATTGGCTCCTGTCCCATCCTGCCCATTGGCAGCACAAAATTTTGCACTGCATAGTATTCATCAAGCCAGTCTCCCACCTTTACCTTACAATTCTTCTGTATCCATTCAATAAGCTGTTCCTTTGAATTGAACCCCTCATTGTTTTTAAGCTGGTGTATGATATTTGGGTCAAGGAGCAGTGCAGCCGATGAAAACGGGCTTACAAATTTAAGCCAGAATGGTATCTGGGGAGCAAATGCCTTTTCCATGCTCTGATCAGGGTGTGTAAATCCCCAGCCTATAAATGTGCTTACAGTGCTCTCTTCAGGCTTAAAGCCCTGCTGCACATGAAATGGCTTCCAGCCTTGAGGCAACTCCTCTTCATTTTCCGCAAAGCATACATTGTTATAGTTCAGGTTATTTCCCTGGCTCCCCATATATGTTTCGCCGACCTTGCCGGATGCGCTCAGGTTTATTGACAAGAGTGTCCATGCCCTTCCTATAACCGCATTTGCCTGGTTGAACGGGCCAAGCGCGCCTATGCCTGAATTCATTTTTATCTCATTACGGATCGGCCCGTTAACAACAACCATTGCTGCAAAGGATGTTGTAGAGGTGGAAAGGGATGTCATGCCTGTTGAGGCGAGCGCAAGTATCACAGGAAAGTGTTCCGGTCTTGCCCCTGCCATAACAGCATTTACAGCCACCTTTTCAACCGTATAGCTCCAAAGCTCATGTGGAGATGAAGGTTGCATCTTCCCTACAATCTCATTGGGGTCACGGCTTGTGCCCTGAAGCATCTCCTTAACCCTTGCCTCTGTTGGCAGCACAATCGGAAGCCCGTCTGTCCAGCCATTTTCAAGAAAGAGCTGGTGCAGGTTTTCCTCTGTGTCAGGGGCCACAAACCTCTCTGATGGCCTTTCAATAGAGCCTGTCTCAGAATCCTCTTTGCTTAATGGCACTGTGATGGCATCAATGATCTCCTTTAGCACGGGTTTCCCTGTGATTGGGTCATTGCCTTCAAGATATTTTCTGCATGTTTCAGCAGTGGTCCCTGCAATAGGGTGAGGCACAAAGGTATAACGCATATTGGCCATACCCTTTTTAAAAATATAGGTTTTAACAAGGTTTTCAAACTTTACTGTAACTATTGGAGCAGTTGGGACTCCCATCTTTTCTACTGTCCATGAATGGCCGGCGACCGACGGCGCACAGGTGCTTCAATGGCCCACAGCCATGATCATGGCGTGCCCCTTTTCCTTTATCTCTTTCCATAATTCAGGGTCATCGTTGAAGTATGTCCCGATCTTGGTTCTTAATTCCCATTTTGTTTTTGGATATTTTGTTCTAAGAATATCCTGAAGTTCTGTCAAAAACTGGTGTGTTGCAGAAAAACCTATGTCCACAATATAAACGGTCTTTCCAGCCAGGCTAGTGAGCCTCGGGGCCATTGGCACCTTTTGTATGGCTGGCGGCTGACCCAGGGGGTTAAAAACGGTTATCTTTGGCCCCGCTGCGTAGGATGTACAAGTTAATGCAAAAGCAGTAAATAAAATTGTTAACCCCGATTTCAGACTGTAAAAATATTTTGTACTCAAGATAGGGCCTCCTTTTAAAAAGCTTAAATCAATATCAGATAAACATGATAACAGGGTATTTAACGATCCTGTCAGGGCTATTCCCCCAAGTCAGTACAGGATCAGGTTATATCTTCTTATGATTTATCTCCCCTGCTGTATTTTCATATGCCTTTAAACCTAATTTCAAAACAATAACTCCAATTGAGGAGGCGACAAAACCCGTTATTACGGCAGAAGATCTCACCATCACAGGATCTTTAAACACATAATCGGTAAGGAATCCGACTGTTGACATGCCGACAGGCCCTGATACCAGCCCCAATATCAGAAAACATAATGCGGTAATCTGGCCCCTCATCTCATTCGGAGAGATAGATTGTAAAGATGCAGGGCCAAGGCCGGCGGAAACGCCCCCAAAGAAGATTGTCCCACCCATACAAAAGAGCACCCAGTATGGATTGTCAACAGCATGCGCAAGGGCAACAGGAATAAGCACAAGGGATTCTGCAGCCATCATGAGCTTTATATAAACCGCCTTTTTCCCTTTTCTTATGAAATAGTTGGCAAGGGTTCCAGAAATAAGGAGACCTAATGACCCGAAAATAAAAAATGTAATACCTGAATAGGTGCCTATCATGGCATTGTCCCAGCCATAACCTCTTCTTGTAAACCATGCGACAGTCCATCCCAGCATGGCCCCGTTTGTCATGGCCCCGAAGGTGGTGCCACCGATTATTGATCCGTAGGTTTTCCAGTTTTTGACTACATATCTTATTGTTGATTTGAAATTAGCTGGCCCGCCTTGCTCTTTTCGAACCGGCTCTTTTACACTCAGCATTGCCAGCACCAAAAATATGCCAGGGAACCCCACCAGTATAAAGGATAACTGCCACGGTTTAACATTCCCAAGAACAGGAATGTCTATCGGGCCCATATTGAAAGCATACTGTGAAACCACTCCCCCAGCGATATTTGAAACAAGGGTTCCGAACATAATGGCATTTGATAAGACATTCAAGGGCAGACCGCGCTTTTCTCTTGAAAAATAGTCCGCTACAAGAGAATAGGCACATGGCACAAGGCATGCCTCTCCCACGCCAACCCCTACCATTGAAAAAAACAACTGCCAGTATGTGGTTGATCTGCCGCATAGCACTGTCATACCGCTCCAGAGGGCAATGCCAATAATTAGCTGACCACGGCGTGAATGCGAGTCAGCAAGCCTGCCAAAGGGTATACCCATAATGGTATACACTATTGAAAATGAGAGGGTCGAAAGGAGACTGAACTGCAAATCATTAATCTTAAGATCTGCCTTTATTGGCTCAATCAGAAATGTGATAATCGCCCTGTCCACAAAGGCCAGGGTATAGGAAAAGAAAAGTACAATCACAACATACCATGCATATCCAAAGGAAGGATAACCGGAATTTTTAGTCATGAGCGATGCATTGTCTGAGGATGGTCTATTCATCTATATGATACCTCTCTTTAAATAGTTAATGAAACTGAAGAAGCCCTATATCTATTTCTATCCTATTTCTTTTTTCCCTCAAGCTGTGTATCAATGATCTTCTGTATACCTTTTATAGAACGGTCTTTTATGATCCTGCCGTTAATAAATACTGTAGGTGTTCCCCTTACTCCTGCCTTTTCTGCATCCATAATATCCCTGCTGATTCTGTTCTGAATCTCTTTCGAGTTTATCTTGCTTTCAAACTCATTGGGGTCAAGCTTAAGATCAGTGGCAATTTCACGCACCAGGGTATTATTCATCTGCTTTGTGTCTTTATAAAGCCTGTCCTGAATCTCCCAGAATTTTCCCATTGCATCAGCGGCAAGCGCCATGCCTGCCGCCTTTCTTGCAAAACTATGGGTTGACAAGGGGAAATTTTTAATAACAATCTTCAATGTCTCTTTATTATTTTCGATCAACTGTTCATATACAGCTTTAAGCCTTTCACAATAGGGGCACTGGTAGTCTGTGAAGACAACCATTACAACCGGCGCATCAGCCCTGCCCATAAAGGGTGACCCCTCTATATTGATCTCCTGTATAAATTCCACAAGGACAGTGCGTATTTCCTTGTCTTTTCTATTTTTCAGGATCAGGATATTTTCATCAGGGCCACATGCTATGCTCTCAGTATTTTTTCCTGCATCAATTTTACCCTTAAGGTTATATGTTGAATCATATACATGGATAATTCCATCATCAGTGAGAATGAAAATATATGATCCTCTTGATGACACAACCACATCAACAGGTTTCCTATCAAGGTGCAATGTCTGAGTTGTCTGCCACTCAACCTCTGCAAGCGATGGATATGTCAGGGCAAGGCATAAAATAAAACTGATTATTGAAAAATTTTTCACTTCATCCCCCGCTCGCATTATTTAACAATCTGGATCTTATCTGAAAGGCCATCTTCATAGCTGCTCCAGCCTGAATTCATCCCGTATGGGCACCTGAGTGTTATCGCCTCTATGCGCCGAATCTTGCCCTTTTCAATCTTGAACAGCTCTGCAACCTGCCATGTCCAGGGCTCTGCCGGCCCGGCAACAACATTACGTCCATCAGGTGTTGTAAAGCGGCGTGATTTACCTGCCATATGATCAAAAAAGCAGAAGGCAAACACAATCCCGTGTTCACGGTCCACCGCTACAAAGCGGCGGTCACGTATGCGTGAAACAAAATGGATAAGCCCTGATTCAAACTGCTGTTTACATCCCCAGTGAGAGGAATAGACTGTCTCTTTTTTGGGATCAGGCATTGTTTGACCAGGCGCAAGAGGCACGTTTGTTGCCCTTATACCTACCTCATAGCGTTCACAGTCATCTGTAAATGGGTATGTGCCTGTGCCATCCACACCCTTTCCGTCATTTTTCTGCATGCCAGTGAAATAGTAATTGGCTGTCTTTATCATCTCCTCACGCGAAGGCCTCTCATTTTCAGGAATGACCTCAAGAAAAACAGGATGAGGATTACCCAGCTCTTTACCCATCTTTTCGATATTTTCCGCTGCGGATGGAGGGGAATCCGCTTTAGCCGGATTAAGAATATTGGTATCTGGCCTCACAACAAGCTGCTCTGCCTCGGTAATAAGCCCGTTTACTATCTTGAGTCTCAAGGCAATGGCCACAGGGCGGGGTGTATCACCCTCCTTCTGGGGCTCTTCCCGCGCTGTTCCAAGGAATGCTATCTGTTGTGTCTCAACATCAGGGACATAAAATTTGTATGTGCCCTGCCCCACCATGCTTGCCCATAACCCTTCACTGCCAAGAGGCAGGCGAATACCATTTTCTGTAAATTTACAATCCTTTGCAAAAAGAGTATCCCATGGGTCATTCACAAGCATGGCATACATATACTGATCTACAAATTTTTTGAGGCATTCGCTGTCGCAGGTTTTAGTTGCCATCGGTTCTTCAGCAGATGAGCCCTGACCGATACATATTATTGAAAAAGAACAAAGGAAAAACACAAGAATTGCGGCTACTGTTCTATTGCACATTTGACCTCTCCTTTTTGATATTAATAACAGTAGGGGCACGAGGCATCGTGCCCTGATGGGCACTAAGCATCGTGCCCGGATGGGCACGGTGCGCCGTGCCCCTACCGAACGCTATTTTATAATTTGTATCTTATCAGACATGCCATCTTCATAACTGCTCCAGCCTGAATTCATGCCGTAAGGGCTGCGCTGCAAGATTGCCTCTATGCGGCGAATCTTACCCTTTTCAATCTTGAAGAGTTCTGCAACCTGCCATGTCCAGGGCTCTGACGGGCCTTCTATTGCCTGGCGTCCATCAGGGGTTGTAAATTTTCTTGAA
This sequence comes from uncultured Desulfatiglans sp., assembly GCA_964460435.1. GTDB lineage: Bacteria > Desulfobacterota > DSM-4660 > Desulfatiglandales > HGW-15 > JAAZBV01. The sequence continues at coordinate 6,891 of CAYWRH010000131.1, read as the reverse complement.
TCCCCTGCAGCATGATCAAAAAAACAGAAGCTGAATACTATGCCGTGTTCTCTGTCAACCGCAACAAAACGGCGGTCACGTATGCGGGTTACAAAGTGAATAAGCCCTGATTCAAACTGCTGTTTGCATCCCCAGTGAGAGGAATAGACTGTCTCTTTTTTGGGATCAGGCATTTGTCTGCCTTCAGGCAATGGAACATTTGTGGCTCTTCCTCCATTTTCATACCGATCACAGTCATCTGTAAAGGGATAGGTTCCTGTGCCGTCTACCCCCTTTCCGTCATTCTTCTGCATACCGCTGAAATAGTAATTGGCTGTCTTTATCATCTCCTCACGTGAAGGCCTCTCATTCTCAGGGATAACCTCAAGATAAATTGGGTGAGGGTTACCCAGCTCTTCACCCATCTTTTCTATAAGTTCAGCGGCTGAAGGGCCTCTTTCAGCGCCAGGATTTAAAAGATTACTCTCTGGCCGTATTACAAGTTGCTCAGCCTCGGATATCAGACCATCCGTGATCTTGAGCCTTAGGGCTATTGCAACCGGGCTTGGCGCCTCCCCTTCATTCTGCGCCTCTTCCCTTGCAGTACCGAAAAAACCGATCTGCATGGTTTCTATATCAGGGACATAAAATTTATAGGTGCCCTTTCCCACCATGCTTGACCACAGGCCTTCCTCTCCAAGGGGAAGTCTCACACCGTTTTCAGTAAATATGCACTCCTTGCTGAAAAGGGTATCAGACGGGTCTTTTGCCAGCATTGCATCCATGTACCTGTCCACAAACCCCTTAAGACACTCTCTGTCACAGGTTTTTACTGCCTGAGTCTCAACGGGTTTCTGAGTCTGGGCCTGCTCCTGATTCTGGCATGCATAAAAACAGAGTAAAAGAACAAAGATTAAGGCTGGTGATAAAAATATCTTCCTCATTTGCTTCTCCTTTTAAACCTGGTTATTGACTGGAATTGTTTTTTCGGAAAATGAGTATAGGAATATTGCCTTTGCGTGTCAAAACAATAATTCAGGGATATAAATATGGCACTGACCGGATATGAGGTATCAATTTCTCATCTGGTCAAATCTGGATTTCATTATCCTGAGCAGCCTTCTGGCCCAGATGAATTCTGTGGCAAGCACTGCCAGCCCCAGAGGGATCACTACAAATGCCGGCCCTGGCAGCACAATCATGGCAACGCCAGCCAGAAGAATCGTAAAGCCTACAACCATTACGATCAACCTTTTAGCCTGTTTTAATGTATGGATTATTATGTGATTCATTATTTGTACCTGAATAACTTCAGCAACTTTATACCATTTTTACTTGCTGTGCAAATGGTTCCTTCAGGTAATAGCTCGAAAAATAAGACTATTCTCCACAGCCAACTCCGATAAAGCTACGCCGGGACAGGGAGAGCACGGAGGAGGCGGAGAAAAGCTTTTTGTTATGTTATCAAAAATTAATTTTTGTTTTTCCTGGCGCCATTTAGGTCTTTGCAGTTCAATTTTAGTCTGACACTTTGACCATACAAGGACACAGAGGTCACAGAGTTTTTTTGCTTTTACTCTGTGTTCTCTGTATCTTTGTGGTTAAAATCTTCTACTCCTGCTTCTCCTTGAACAGCTCACCTATCCCGCCAATGCTACCCAGTATCCCTGCTGTTTCTATAGGCAAAAACACCTTTGTGGCCTTGCCGTCAGCTATCTTTGGAAGTGCCTCAAGATATTTTATGGCAATGAGATCATTGGTCGGGTTACCCTTATGTATGGCGCTGAATACTGTCTCTATGGCCTGTGCCTCGCCCATTGCAACTGTAAGCTTTTGGTATCTGTCTGCATCGGCAACCCTCTTTATGGCCTCTGCCTCGCCTTCTGCCTTGAGCACCTGTGATTGCTTTAACCCCTCGGCCTCAAGTATGGCGGCCTGTTTTTTACCTTCAGCCTCAAGTATTGCCGCCCTTCTCTCCCTCTCTGCCTTCATCTGCCTGTGCATGGCAGTGGTCACGTCTGCAGGAGGCTCTATTCTCTGGAGTTCTACCCTTGTAACCCTGGCCCCCCATTTATCAGTGGCTTCATCAAGCACCTGCCTAAGCTTATTGTTTATGATTTCCCTGGATGTAAGCGATTCGTCAAGTACCATATCGCCAATCAGATTTCTAAGGTTTGTCTGTGCAAGCTTTGTGGCCGCAAGGTAAAAATCAGAGATATTGTATTTAACCTTTACAGGGTCTGTTATCTCATAATAGACAACCGCATCCACCTCAACCGCAACATTATCCTTGGTAATAACCGCCTGGGGCGGCACATCCACAACCTGCTCCCTCATGTCTATCTTTGTAATAGACTCGATATATGGAATTATTATAGTAAGCCCGCTGTCAGCTGTCCTCTGATACTTCCCCAGTCTTTCTATGAGTCCCTTCTGGTATGGACGCACAATTCTGGTGCCCATTGCCACAGTAACCATTAGCACAATCATAATAAAAATTAGTAAAATTAACATTACTTATCCCTCCTTTTTTATTTCTTTAACTATTGCCTTTGTTCCATCAACCTTTATAATCTCAATTATTGCATTAACGCCGATCTTTTCACCATTTGCACTCATTGCCCTCCATTCATCAGGCCCTGCCTTTACCCTGCCCTTACCGGCAATATTATCTATCTCTTCAATAACATAACCGTTCAGGCCTATGAACCGGTCAGCGCCAATGCCGGGCGGCTGTTTTGCTGTTACCCTCTCGGCGAACCTGCGGCCAAAGACAAAGAGGATGCCAGATAGAAGGATAAAAACAATCAGTTGGGCAGTAGGCCCCACACCTAGCATGGCCAGTATTCCTGCCCCTGCTGCCCCTATGCTGAACCATATAAGAAAAAACCCGGCAGTAAAAATCTCTGCGATAAGCAGGACAGCGGCCATTGCTATCCATATCCACCACATCTCTATATGCATGATTACTCTCCTTTTTTGATTTATTGCATAATATTAACCGGTATAAACCGCTGATTTACCCATTCCAGTGCGCCATAAATGGTGTAGCGACCGCTACAAAAATAATAAAAGATGAAAATTACGGGATAAAGAAAAATATTTTATAAACATGCAATACAAACAGAAAGGGTATATTATTTTATCTAGAATAATAAAAACAAAAATCCCTGAGCAGACAGACATAGCCTTCAGGAAATTGAAGGTGTTATCTGTCTCCTGTGTGGCTATCTTTTCAATCCGAACTGAAGTTATGTGATCAAGAGCTTAATCTTTCATGCTCTATCTTGACACATCTGTCAACGACAAGGGTTACCCCGGCTTTCAGTGCCTTTTCACACGCCTCACGGTGAAAGACCCCGAGCTGCATCCATATCACCTTTATATTTTTTTCAATGGCCTGATCAACAGCAGCAGACACCCGTTCACTATTTAAAAAAAGATCCGCCATATCAATATCATGGGGTATATCCATCAACGAACCATAACACTTTTCACCGAGTATCTCTTTCTGGCCAGGGTTAACAGGGGTGATACTGTACCCTTGTTTAACAAGGTATCTGGCGACAATGTTGGATGGCCTCTCCTCCTTTGGCGAGAGGCCTACAACAGCTATCTTCTTTACGTTGCCAAGTATCTCCCTGATTTTTTCAGGGGTTGCATTGATACTATCTATATAGGATTTATCACTAATCATCATTTAATTATATCATTTACCTTTTTTACCTTATCAGATATCTCCATTGCCTTTCGCACCCCTGGCACATGATTTATAACCTGTTTTTTAATGCCTTCCTCAATCATATCAGGGGCCTTTTCTTCTTCATCCTTTTTTTCAGAGGGTTCTTTTGATGGCGTGCCTTTTATCTCTTTTTTGATATTCCTGAATTCGCGTATGGCCCCGCCAAGCCCCTTACCTATTTCCGGGATCCTTTTTGCGCCAAAGAGGATAAATATGATAATGGCAATAACAATTAACTCCGGTGTTCCGATTCCAAACATCTTTAATTCCTTTTTATTTATCTATTCTATAGGTTTATCATCCTTGTTCCGTGCCTCAACCGGCCCTGTATGATAGGCCGTTTCACTAATTCCCTTGAGCAGCTGATATGTCCAATTCATATAAAAATATGGCAAATAGTGTGTCAGATACCCTGTTTTGTCAACAGTTTTCTTGATTGGCAAATTCAATCCGGATCACTCGCGAACCAGAACCTTAAGAAAAAGATCACCGCTCCTGTCATATGATATCCTCTTACCCATGCCCCTTAACCTGAGTGTTGAACCATCCTTTACACCGGGTGGTATGGTTACCCTGAAAAGTCTCCGCTGAAATCCCCAGGGGATATTAACAAGCTTTCTGGTTCCGTTTATTGCCTCCAGCGGACTTATTACTATATCACCGGTAAGATCAGGATTTTCAGGGGTACTAATGGTATGAATATTTTGCAGCCCTGGTGTGCCCTTTTTGGATGTAGCAAGGCGCAGTTTATCTCCTATGCCTGACCTGGGTGTGATAATCAGCATCTTTAAAAAGATTATCCCCGCGATAAAACCGCCTATATGGGCCCACCAGGCAATACCGCCGCCGTGAACCGATGACCCTGCCGCATTAAGGAATTGCAGTAAAAACCAGATACCAAGGAAAATAGAGGCAGGCACCTCTATAAAATAGGGAATAAATAAGATGGGTATCAGGGTAAGTATCTTTGACCTGGGGTATAAAATCATATAGGCTCCCATGACACCTGCAATAGCCCCGCTTGCTCCTATTGTGGGTATGGTTGAGTGGGGGTTAAGCGCCAGATGCAAGAGGCCTGAAGCAATGCCGCTCAGCAGATAAAAAATCAGGTACCTTACATGACCGAGCCTGTCTTCTATGTTGTCTCCGAATATGTATAATGACCACATATTGCCAAGAAGATGCCAGAAGCCGCCGTGAAGAAACATAAAAGAGACAAGGGCTATCACCTGTTCCAGCGGATTAAATAACCTTCCTATCTCCGGCACAGTATACCTGGCAGGAACGAGCCCGTAGATGCGTATAAATGAATCAAACCCGGCGCCCTGTGAAAGCTGGATCAGAAAAAAGAGGATATTAACAGCAATTAACAGATTGTTCACGACAGGGTAATTTTTTGAACTGATTGTATCTCGTAAGGGTATCATATGCCTTCTTGTTTAATATTATATTCCAGTAATACCAGAATCGCGCATTTAGTGAAAGATAAAATAAATGGTATATGCGATATGACAATTAGAAGGCAATTATTGTTCCGGTCACATCTTGCAGGCCACAAAATCGGATGTGACCTGTTCATGATATTTTTTAACAGGTGAATTTTATTGACATTTCCTGCTCTTATTTCTAAACAGTAATAATATGTTGCAAAATAAATCAGAGACATTTACAGCGCCTGATTTTTTAATACTGCTCAAGGCAGGTAAGTTCCGGTTAAACGCACACGGGTAAAAATGGAAGAGAACTCAGTAGACAGAAGCTTTTCAGAGAGCCTTGCAGGTTTAAAAAATATAGGCAGGTATGAAATAGTCTCAAAACTTGGCCGTGGCGGTTCAGGTATCGTTTTCCTGGCAAAAGACCCTTATATAAAAAGAAAGGTGGCAATCAAGGTTGCCCAGACGACTACAGACAGATCAAGGGAGAAATTTCTTGTTGAGGCGCAGTCAGCCGGGCAGTTCAGCCATCCAAACATAGTATCTATCTATGATGCAGGCGTGCAGGCAGATTTCTGCTATATTGCGATGGAGTATATTGATGGGCACACCCTGAACAGATACTGTGACAAAAAAAATCTTCTTCCCCTTCAAAAGGTCATTGAGATTGTATTGAGCGTATGCAGCGCCCTTGACTACAGCCACAGGATGGGTGTTATCCACAGGGACATTAAACCTGCCAATATTATGCTCGACGAAGAGGGTCTAACCAAGATCACCGATTTCGGGGTTGCCCAGATGATAGAGGATATACCTTCAGCCGGTTTTTTTGGAACACCAAGCTATATGTCACCTGAACAGGTCAAGGAATCTGCAATCGGCTTTCAGAGTGATATCTTTTCACTGGGCTGTGTGTTGTATGAACTCCTTTCCGGTGAACAGGCATTTCCGGGTGATAATAATTTTTCTATTATCTACAAGATAATTAACACAGAGCCCCAGCCCATACTTTCTGTGAGAGATGACCTGCCTGAGATAATAGGCGACATAGTAAAAAAGGCAATGGCAAAGGAGACTTCCTCAAGGTATCAGACATGCACTGAACTTGCCTATGACCTTAGGATTGCACTAAGGGGAATATCAGGCTCAGCAGTCACGGGTGACAGGATAAAGGATGTGTCAGACTATATATCACACCTGAAATTCTTCCAGAACTTTCCCCATGACGAGGTCAGGGAGATAGTTGCACTTAGCCAGATACTCAAGGTGGAAAGCGGGAAAAGGATAGTCTCTGAAGGGGAGATAGATGACACATTTTATATACTGATGAGCGGCACGGCCAGCGTCAGGAAAGGCAACAACATTATAGCCACAATTAATACTGGCGACTGTATTGGTGAGATGGCCCTCATAGGCAGCCAGAAAAGGATTGCGGATGTTACTGCTGAAACAGACTGCATCCTGTTAAAGATAAGCGCATCACTGCTCGATAATGCATCAGATTCACTGAAACACCTGTTTTTTAAAAATTTTGCTGTAGCGCTGGTTCAGAGATTATCTGTCTCTTCAAGAAACAGATAGAGCTACATACTGGTAATGCCCCTGTCTGTAAATCTTTCATACTGTTTTCTATAGTGAGGATTGCCCTTATCAAGCAATATTGCCTCTTCTATTAACCTTACCCCAAGTTCGACAAGGGCGAAATTGGGTTAAGATAATTAAGGGTGTAAGACCCTG
>CAYWRH010000130.1:0-12702 GCA_964460435.1 uncultured Desulfatiglans sp. | reverse complement strand
TATTCCCAGCACCTTTAAGGCCCTTATGCCTCCGATTCCTAAGACTATCTCCTGCCTTATTCTCATCTCCCTGTCGCCCCCGTAAAGCTGGGCGGTTGTCCTGCATGCTTCAGGTGAATTTGAAGAGATATTTGTATCAAGGAGATAAAGGGGTATACGGCCCACATCCACCTGCCAGATCAGGATATTCACCTTTTCACCCTTGAAATCAACAGATACCTGCACAGGTTTTCCTTCAGAATCCCTTACCAGTCTTACAGGCATATTATGGAAGTCATTAACAGTGTAGGTCTCCATCTGCCACCCGTCATTGCTCAGGTACTGGCTGAAGTAACCTTCCTGGTATAAAAGGCCAACGCCGACAAGCGGAATATTAAGGTCACTTGAAGATTTCAGGTGATCTCCTGAAAGAATCCCGAGGCCCCCTGAATATATGGGCAAACACCCTGTAAGACCAAACTCGGCAGAAAAATAGGCCACCCTGAACTCCTTTTCAGGGGAATAATCAAGGGCCTTTATCCTTGGCTGGGACAGATATCTGTCAAAATCCTGTGAGACCCGTTCAAGCTGGGCCATAAAACCCTGGTCGTTAGATAGCTCAACCAGCCTTTCCTGGCTCACCAGGCCCAGCATAAGAACAGGGTTATGCCTGCACTCTGTCCATAGGCCGGGATCAATGCGTCTGAAGATATCCCTTATCTCACCCCGCCAGCTGAAACGCAGGTTATAGGCCAGTTTACGCAAGGGTTCAAGGGTGGCTGGGAGGTTCGGAACAACATTATATTTTTTTAATGGTTTCATTATACCTGCCTCATATAAACTTGGTGATCATCACCGGTTATTTCAGATCTTCCTTTGTTACCACAGTAATCCCCCTCGGGGTAACAGTAAAACGCTCCCTGTCTTTCATCGGGTCAATGCCTATCTCCATGTGATGGGGGATCTTGGCCCCCTCACATATAATGGCCTTTTTAATCCTTGCATGCCTGCCTACCACAACATTCTCCATTAATACCGATTCTTCAACGCTTGACCAGCTCTGCACAAGCACATTGTATGAAAGGACACAATTCCTCACTACCCCGCCGCTAAGTATTGAGCCATGCGCAACAAGTGAATCAAGGGCCATGCCCATCCTGGGATGTTCGGAATTATTCTGGGCAAAGACCGTTTTCACTGGCGGAAACTGCCTCTGGTTTGTGCGTATGGGCCAGAGCCTGCCATACATATTAAAGTACGGGTCTACTCCAGTAAGATCCATGTTTGCGTTCCAGTAGGCGTCAAGGGTGCCCACATCGCGCCAGTAGCCTGAATCCCTTGCTCTCTCATTAAAAACCTCGCTACGGTTACCCGCCTCATCGGTTTCAACTACCATATCGCCTATCCTGTTCTGACTGATATAGGGGTAGGCCATAACCTTGAGTTTATCCAGTATATAGGGGAGAATATCATGACCAAAATCAGGTTTTTCATCCTGCTTCAGGATATCAAGCAGCACATTGGTTTTAAAGATATATATCCCCATTGAGGCAAGTATCCTTGAGCTGTCAGAGGGGATTGTCTTTGGGTTATGGGGTTTTTCCTGAAAACCCGTGACCCTGTAACTGCTATCAACCTCAAGCACGCCATATTCCTTTGAGAGTTCCTTTCTTGCCTCGATCACCGATACGGTCACATCGGCATTATTTGCCTCATGATAGTCTCTGAACTGCGTATAATCCATCTTGTATACATGATCACCTGAAAGGATCAGTATGTGGGCCGGATTCTCCTGTTCTATCAGGTATACATTCTGGCGGATAGAATCTGCTGTGCCCTGATACCATTTTTCACCTGTCATCATCTGGGGAGGGGCAATCTTAAGATAGTGCCCCAGGTCATGGCTGAAGATATTCCACCCCTGTTCAAGATGATGCATCAGGGTCTGTGACTTGTACTGGGGTAATACTATTATCTTATAAATGCCAGAGTTGATACAGTTTGAAAGGGTAAGATCAATAAGCTTATATATACCACCAAAGGGTATTGCCGGTTTTGACCTCTCTTTTGTCAGAGGCATCAGACGTTCGCCTTTGCCACCAGCCATTATTATCGCAAGAGAATTCTTCATCTTAAACACCCCGGTCATCATTTTTAAAAACTGTAATATTCTTACGCTGATTGTTTCAGGAAAACAGAATCCTGAAATGGTATGGATTCAGTAATGGCTATAATTATCGGTATAGAGCCATTTTTCTGAAGCGTTATTATAGATTCCATATCAATAAAAGGTCAATTAAAAATATTTAATATATTTTTACTAAATGTATAAAACAGCCACAAATCCCTTTTTTTTTGAAAGGACAATATTTTTGACTTGAAAGAACATGAAAATACCCTTATCGTAAACATCCTAAATAATGAATCAAACGAACTAAATCAGGAGAATAAAATATGCTAAAAATAGGCTTTATCGGCTGGAGGGGCATGGTCGGATCAGTATTGATGGAAAGGATGATTGAGGAAAGGGACTTTCATGATTATGAGGCGATATTCTTTACCACATCCAATATAGGCGGCAAGGGGCCGGATATAGGGATGAGCACCCCGGCGCTGCAGGATGCCTATAATCTGGATAAACTTGCATCTCTTGATATAGCCGTAACCTGTCAGGGGAGTGATTATACAAAAAAGATATACCCTGAACTGAAAAAGAGAGGCTGGAAAGGCTACTGGATAGATGCCTCATCAGGCCTGCGCATGGAAAATGACAGCATCATAGTGCTTGATCCTGTAAACCGTCCTGTAATAGACAAGGGGTTAAAATCAGGAATAAAGTCATACATAGGCGGTAACTGCACAGTTAGCCTTATGCTTATGGCCATAGGAGGCCTGTTTAAAAATAACCTTGTGGAATGGATTACAAGCATGACCTACCAGGCTGCATCCGGGGCCGGGGCCAACAACATGAAGGAACTGGTTGCCCAGATGGCAGCGATCGGCGCTATTAATAACCCTGATCTTTCTGCTATTGAACTTGACAGACTCATTACAAATGAGATGAGAGGCAAGGGGTTTCCAACTGAATTCTTTGGCGCCCCGCTTGCCGGAAGCCTTATACCCTGGATTGATGCTGCCATGGAATCGGGCCAGACAAAAGAGGAGTGGAAGGGCTATGCTGAGACCAACAAGATACTTGGCACAACAACACCCATACCTGTTGACGGCATTTGCGTAAGGGTGAGCGCAATGAGGTGTCACAGCCAGGGGCTAACAATAAAGCTAAAAAGGGATGTGCCCCTTGATGAACTCACCGATATGATTGCAGGCGCAAATGACTGGGTAAAGGTTGTGCCAAATGACAAGCCATCAACCCTGAAATACCTTTCTCCTGCAGCAGTGAGCGGTACACTCACAGTGCCAATAGGCAGGATCAGGAAGATGAAGCTCGGCCCTGAATACCTCACCGCATTCACTGTAGGTGACCAGCTTTTATGGGGGGCAGCAGAACCCATAAGAAGGACACTCAATATAATAATTGAGCATTTGAGTTAAAAAAGGGGTAATACGGGAGACCTACGTCTGTCACGATGTAACTTTGGCGAAGGGGTCTTTCTGCCTGCATTACCTTTTTATCAGCCTTCAGGGTTTTAGTGGCATGCCTGAGTCTGGGGCTAAAGATAAAAACCTTCAGTCACTTTTATCTTGTGCATTACTCAATTTTCATTTATCTGGTGTCCATCCAGAAACTCTCTTTTCCGGATGGACACCGCCTATGGTCTCATCAATGCGGTTATTGAAGTTACAATGAATCACCCTGTCTTCACAATTCGGGAAATTTTAGAAAAGAATATCTGCTACACGATCAAATCATTATTCTGCCCTATTCCCAGGGTTTAATAATACCGGTCATCAGATCTGCCTGAGCCTTATGTTTTTATTTATATTATGTTCCTTAAAGGGTATTATATGAAATAACCGGGATGTTAAAATTATAAAGCCTTAACAGGGATGGCTGAGTTTTAATATGAGGATCTTTTTCAGGCATAAAAAACAGATAATACTCGGCATTCACGGGCTTGGAAATAAACCGCCCAGGGATACGTTAACATTATGGTGGTTGAATTCTATCCGGGAGGGACTGCAGAGGATAGGTAAAAGGCGCCTTCATATTCCATTTGAACTGGTTTATTGGGCTGATATCTTATACGATAAACCTCTGGACCCATCAATTACTGACCCTGACCATGCCCTGTTTAACCCGGAACCATATACTGAGATTAAATCCGGCCAGGTTGTGAGACCGGTTACACTTCGTAAAAAAATAATGCATTTTATTGAAAATAAACTTGATAAGATATTTCTCAAAAATGATATGACCCTGAAATTCGAAGGGCTGACCAATAAATTTATCAGTAAATATTTTAGTGATCTGGAAGCCTATTACGGCGATAGTCTAAATCCGGGTCAAAAGCAGCATGATTCCGCCAAAGAACTGATAAGGAAAAGGCTCATTGATGCTCTCAACAAATACAAAAACTATGAAATCATGTTAATCGGCCACTCCATGGGATCAATCATCACTTATGATGTCCTGGTACATTATCAGCAGATTCCGGAAGTTCATACACTGGTTACCATGGGGGCTCCTCTCGGTTTGCCGGTTATTGTGAGCCGGATTTATATGGAGTTAAAGAAACTTAACCCGGATATTAAAAGGCCACCTGCTCCTGAGAAGGTATCCTGTAAATGGTATAACATCTCAGATGAGGATGATAATGTTGCGCTTGATCATTCAATAAGCAACGATTATGAAAGGAATAAAAAGGGCATCAACGTTGAGGATATTAATGTCTGTAATGATTACGAAATAAATGGCCGGACCAATCCTCACAAGGTCTACGGCTATTTGAGAACACCCGAATTTGCAAGGATTATTGACCAATTCTTGATCGAAGAAAAAAGAAATATTGTTTATATTGGCTTTAAGTCTATATCTGGAAGCCTGCAGAGAGCCGCGGGTAAGATACAAAAAATTTTCAGCAGAAAAAATAGAGAGGATCAGCCACCGGTTTAACTAACACAATAAATGTTTAACCAATAAAATCATTCATTGTTATAACCCTAATATGTTTCCCCTTTTTCATCAACCATGGGGACAAAGGACACCGGCATTACCTTTATGCGGGTGAGTTTACCCTCTTTTTTAACCAGGTAGATTAGTTGCTGCACATATCTTTCACCCACCGGGATGATCATCCTCCCCCCTTCTGCGAGCTGTTCTTCCAGCGGGGCAGGGATGCTGGTTGGGGAACAGGTGACAATGATTGCATCGAATGGGGCGTGTTCGGGCCAGCCTTTGTAGCCATCGCCAATCCTGACCTCAATGTTTTTATATCCCAGTCTCTTTAATAATTCGTAGGCCCCTTCACCCAGTTGTGGAACTATCTCTATGGTGTATACTGATTTTACTATCTCGGCCAGTATTGCTGCCTGGTACCCTGACCCTGTTCCTATTTCAAGCACCCTGTCAGAAGATTTAAGCTCCAGTATCTCTGTCATATAGGCAACTATATAGGGCTGTGAGATGGTCTGGCCATAGCCGATGGAGAGAGGCGTGTCATTATAGGCAAACTTGACATACTCATTAGGCACAAAGAGATGCCTATGAACCTTTTTCATTGCACTTATAACATGCGGGGCCTTTACCCCGCGGGCAATGATCTGATTTTCTACCATCCTGTCACGTCTCATTTCAAAGGATTCCTCTGCACAGGCGCTGTTGACTGCCAGGGTAATAAAAAAGGAAAGAAAGATCATGGATTTCAGTGTGGCAATCATGCGCCTTACACTTTTATTATCAGCCATATAATTCCCCCTTTGATGATCATAAGGTTTATACATAAATCGAAAAGTCTAAAGGGCTTGATCCAGCCACAATCATGTTACGTTTTATTATGAAACAACAGGAGAACGAATCTTCAAGATAGATATTACCCTCTTATCAGCAGATCAATCAACAGAAGGGAATTTCTAGTATGTAATTATAATTGCATTTACTTTCAATTTCCACTCTTTTATATTTATGCTTTATATAAGGAGAGAAATTATGAGGCCGCTAAAAATGGATTTATCTGTGTACAATAAATTCGGGTTTGAAAAGCCCCCTGTAGGTGTGAAGTTTCTTTTTGATAAACCTGAAGGGGTTGCAAGGCTGGATAAAAAACTTGGTTTTTGCGAGATGCTTAAAGAGGCCCATAACAGGGAAGAGGCCTTTTATTTTGACAAGGATAATGAGGATTGCGTGGGCAAGATGCCGCTCGGCATGATGGATTTACTGCCCGTGCTTGAGAGCGGCACATTCGGCCCTGAACTGGGCATATACCAGGAGGCAAGGGCCAATGCCCGCATATATGAGCATTTGCCTGTATTTGCAAGGGGGACTGTGAATTATGTGGTGTTTTCTCCTTTAAAGGCATTAAACTTTGATCCTGACTTGCTTGTTCTGTATGCGAGGCCCAGACAGGCAGAGATTGTGCTCAGGGCCATGAGCTATTCAACAGGAGAGGTCTGGGCGCCAAAGGCAATGGGGGTTGTTGGGTGCTCATGGCTCTATGTGTATCCATATAAAAGCGGCAAGGTCAATTACATGATTACAGGTATGGCCTATGGCATGATAGCAAGACAGGTTTTTCCTGAAGGAAAGGTACTGATCTCTATCCCGTGGAACTGGATACCCACGATAACACAGAATCTTAATGAAATGGAATGGGACTTCCCTGAGTACAGGAATATAGAACAATACCGGGCTGAAATGGACAGGCTGGGGAAAAAGTATAAAATGGGGCTATAAAAATTTAAAATTTGAAATTTGAGATTCAAGGCATGCCATGATGTGATAGAATCCAGGCTGAGTTATGAATTTTTTATATGAGCGGTTTTTTTATATCATTTAAAACATGAAAAATATGGCCGAATATAAAAATGAGAACATAACCAGAAGAAGGTTTGTTAAAAATGTAACTGGTGCTGCTTTCTGTTGTGCATGCTTTACATCTTTGGTTTTGGCAGGCCCTTCAAAACCTTCGGAGCAAAACAAGGGGAAAACTAAAACCGCTGATTATCATCGGGCTGTTGAAAATATTATCCCTACAACACTCATACCGCTGAAAATGAGAAATGAAAAATGCATACAGTATAGGAACATATCCTGTGTCTGCACAGAGACAGCGCTCTCACCCATCTTCCATGAAAGTATATAGGTGATGATGGTCATACAGAAAAGCATGCCCACTGTTCTCATGGTGGATATCAGGCTGGATGCTATTCCGTAATGTTTTGGCTTTACACTGCTCATCACGGTTGTCGTGTTCGGGGAAGCAAAAAATGCAAACCCTGTTCCCAGGAGAACCAGCATTATGATGATAAGCGGAAGCCCTGTATCTTTATCAACAAGGGTAGCCACAAAAAGACCTGCGGCTGTAATGATCATCCCTATGGTTGCTATCAATGATGGGGATTTCTTATCAGCAAGACGCCCTGCCATCGGTGACAGCATTGCCTGCACTACAGGCTGGCATATCAATATCAATCCGGTATGCTGCGGTGATATCCCTTTTACTACCTGCAAATAAAGGCTGAAAAAGAAACTCACTCCAAATGAAGCACAATAGTTGATTAGTGTAGCTATATTGCTGAAGGTAAATACCCTGTTTGACATAAGAAGGCCCACATCCAGCAGAGGCGATTCCATATGGCATTCCGCAAAAAGAAATATCGCTATACCTGTGCCTCCTGCTATCATGAAATAGATGGCAAACGGGTTTGTCTCAAGTTTAAATGCCCCATATATTATAAAGGATAGAGCGAATATATAGATTGCTGTACCGGTCAGGTCAAATTTTTCACCCTTTGCATCTCTCCATTCTCCCCTGATCCTCTTTATGGCAATGAGAATCGCTAAAAGCTGGAATGGGACAGTGCCGGCAAATATCCACCTCCAACCGATATGTGATATTATTAACCCTCCCACAGTAGGGCCGAATGAAAGCCCGCAATATACACTGGCAACACTTAAACCCAGAACCTGGCCTCTTTTTTCTGAAGGGAATATGGATGTAAGAATGGCAAGACCGGAACTTAAAACAAAGGCAGAGCTGGCGCCCTGAAGAAACCTGATAATGATAAAGGTATTGATTGACCATGCCCCTGCAGCCATGAGTGTGGTTAATGAAAAAATACCAAAACCGATGATATACATCTTTTTTCTTCCATATATATCTCCGATTCTTCCTGCAGGTAAAAGAAACAGACTGCTTCCAAGGACAAACAGCATTTCTATCAAACCGAGGTGAACCGCGCTTGCTGAAAACTCGCGGCCAATGGTGGGCAGAGCAACCCCGACTGACGAGACCATAAAGGGTGTTAAAAACTGGGAGATACAAATAGAAAAAAGCACAGCCTTCTGTTCCGGAGTATTTGGAGTTTTATTCTCTGTCATAATATTTTCCGCCATCTGGCATTTCATCTACAAATATTTTTCACCACGGAGTACACGGAGATCACGGAGAAGGATATAACTATTCTGTGCGCTCTGTGGTAAATGATATTACTATATTTTACCAATCTCTTAACCGGTTGTAAGTCCTCTATTATTTTTTATATACAGCATAAGATCTTACAACTACGTCGGTGATCGCCTTTATATCTATGAGTGAATCCAAAGCAGGGCCATTCGGCAGGGGTGTTTTGAGGCGCTCCTGCACAGCCTTGTGGGTCTTTTCCAGCTCTTCTGCCTTTTCAGAGAGGTAGGCGATAAGGAATGTGCCCGGTGAATCTTTGGGGTTGTCGTATACGTCTGTCTCCCATTCAAAGATGGCGCCATCGACAAGCATCTTCTCAAGCACCGGTCCAAAGAAATACTTGCTTAACTGATCCACAGCATCAGCAGGTGCATCCGGCCTGATTTTATATACGCCAACATGGACATAGGCATTCTCGCACCGGATTGTTTTACAGTTGTAATAGCGGCTCACAAGGATGCTTACAGGCATAGTCGTCCCATCTTTTACCGGAACCTGGGTTATGCCGATCTTCTGAAACTGGTCGCGCACAGATTCAAGCCCGGCCTTGGACATTGCTAGCCAGAAGGTGTCATGCAGAGGGTTTCTGTCATAGCCATAGGAGAAGATAGTGTTGTCATCAATGGCCTTGTCCAGTATCCTTTTGGCTGCTTCAGCCTGGTCTTTTCTCTTTTCCCACTCGCTTTCAGAGATATTCCACACTGCAATGTAGGAATACATCGGGGGTTGGGCCTTGATTTCGATAGGCTGCTCCTCTGACAGTGCAGTGGCCGAAATGGATAATGTCAGTATTGATAATAGTGAAAGAATAATGCAATTATTTTTATTCATCATGTTTCTCCTTTTTAATCCTTTCTAATAATGTCAAGCAGGTGTAAAAGATGCAGATTATCAGTTCATGACAGTTATCTCATTACGCAGTTTTATTTATCTCCTTGAGACCGCCTACCTGCAGGAAAAGCCTTCTGGTGTCAGCAACATCCCAGTGTTCACATAGCTTTCCATCTCTCAAGCGGAACATATCTACTGCATCAAAATGGATTTTATTTCCGGTGGGTTTGTAGTGGAGAAAGCCTTCGCCAGTGTGGGTGCCGGTGATGGTGTTGTATACAAAAACAAGGTCATCTTCTGCCACCATCCTGTTGATTGTTGCGCAGAAATCGGGTGCCGCCTTAAAGAATCCTTTATGGAACCCGATAAACCCCTTCATGCCCTGCTCTGCATCAGGGTTATGCTGGATATAATCCTCATGCATAAATTTACCTGTTGAATCTAGGTCATGTTTTTGAAAGACCGTCATGTAAAATTCCTGTACTATTCTTTTATTCTGTTCAGGGGTCATGGTAAGCTCCTAAAGAAATTATTGTGCCTAAAGCTATAGGATCAAAGCTTATAAAATATACAGGCATATATAATGTTTGTCACGTCAGAAAATCACCTTTGCTAAGTTATTGATGCTTCTGTAACTTTCCGGAATGACACGGGAAATAACCTTGTGAACCTGCATATTAAATTGACACGCCGGTAAAATCTGCTTTATTGTAGACCTTTAAAAAGAATGGAGAAGAGAATGATAACAAAATACCCGCATCTGTTTCAGCCCATAAAGGTAGGGAACCTGACACTTAAAAACCGCATCACAAGTGCACCCATATATAATTTCCTTGCATCGTACGATAATCATATCACAAGGGAGAGCATCGAGTTTTCAAAGCCATGCGGAAAGGGCGGTGCTGCTACTGTTACCCTTGGGAGCGGGTTTATAAACAGGGCGCTTCCGCCTGCTGCTCATCATATTATAGGCATGAATGATGACTTTATGGTGGTCTTTCTCTCGGAGTGGTGTGAAGCAGTAAAACGTTATGGCGCAAAGGCATGTGTAGAGCTTGTGCCCATTGCATCATACTTTGGCACCCATGAGGTGGAGAGCTCTGTGGGCATACCAATGGAGATAGACTGTAACCTGCTCACTGAAAAGGAACTCAAGGATTTTGTAGAAGACTACGCAAAGGCAGCAGGCACTGTTCTCAAGGCGGGAGGAGATATGGTGCTGATTCATGGCGCACACTGTCAGCTCCCTGCCCTGTTCTTTTCAAAGGTGTTTAACAAACGGACAGACCAGTATGGCCCACAGTCATTTGAAAACAGATGCCGTTTTGCCGTTGAGGTACTTGAGGCAATCCGTAGTGAGGTGGGTAACAGGCTCTCCATAGAATACCGCATAAGCGCAATAGACATGGTCCCAGGTTCTCCGGAGATTGAGGAGGTTATTGAGTTTGCAAAGATAATAGAGAACAAAATAGACCTGCTCCATGTCTCAAGGGGCAATCTTGCCATTAATAAGCTTACACCATATATCCTGCCGCCTGCCTATATGGATCACAACATCAATATAGAATATGCCAGCAGGTTCAAAAGTGCACTCAATATACCTGTAAGCGCTGTAGGGGCTGTTACATTTGATGAGGCGGACAGGGCCATTGCTGAAGGCAAGATAGATATGGTTGCCCTTGGCCGTCAGCTCCTTGCTGACCCTGATACGGTCAATAAGCTTGAGCGGGGTGAAGAAGATGCTGTAAGGCCGTGCATTCGCTGTAATACCTGTATCAGCAGGAGTCATTTTGTGATGAAACCTCCCAGGTGTGCAGTTAACCCTGTCCTTGGCCGTGAACTGGATTACCTTTACATGCCTGCGCCTGTACGAAAAAAGAGGGTGATAGTAGCGGGCGGCGGACCAGCCGGGCTTGAGGCGGCAAGGACATTAGCCATGCGCGGACATGATGTGGTTCTTCTTGAAAAGGGTGAAAGGCTGGGCGGGCTCTTATGTGAGGCATCTGATGCGCCTTTTAAGGGGGATATGTTCAGATACCTTGAGTGGTCTATAAGCATCGTCTCAAAATTAAAGAATATAGATGTGAGGCTTAAAACCGGGGCAACTCCTGAGATCATTAAAAAGGAAAACCCTGATGCCCTTATAATTGCAATCGGTGCAGAGCCTTATATCCCGTCTCTCTCTTTTAATGAAAGGCCCAGGGTTTTATATGCAGGGGATATTATAAAGGGCAGGGATCATATCGAAAGTAAAATATTGATAGCAGGGGCAGGGCTTACAGGGTGCGAAACCGCGTTAAAATATGCAAGAGAAGGAAAGGCTGTTACCGTTATTGATACACTTCCAAAGGAGAAACTGGGCCTTGGCACATCGCCCATGAATGCATATTATCTCTTTGATTTGCTTGAAAAAGAGGGGGTGATCCTTTTGCCTGAAACAAGGCTTATTGATGTTACTGCTGATCATGTTATTGTAGAAAGGGGCGGTAAACAGGAAAAACTTGAGTTTGATACAATAATACTTGCTCTTGGATACAGGCAGAATGCAAATAATGATGTGATAAAAGCACTAAAAGAGGCTGTTAAAGAGAGCTATGTTGTCGGTGACAGCAATGGCAGCGATGGCGCCTTATGGAATGCCATAACCAGCGCTTATGATGCAGCAATGGCTATATAGCCCTGTATTCACTTTTTATGGACATTTTTTAAAAACTGGATTATCTAAGGGTCTTCTATTCAAAGATTAAATAAACAACATTAGAGGAGGAATAAACCATGCAGGAAGTATATGATTTTTTAAAGAAATGCGGCACTTACTATCTAGCTACAACAGAAGGCGACCAGCCCAGGGTACGCCCGTTCGGGACATACCTGATCTTTGAGGGCAAGCTCTATATCCAGACCGGAAAAGCCAAGAGCGTCTCAAAGCAGATAAAGAAAAATCCAAAGATCGAGATCTGCGCATTTTCAGGCGACACATGGGTTCGGATTGAAGCCACAGCCGTTGAAGATGACAGACTGGCCCCCAAAAAGGCCATGCTGGATGCATATCCGCAGCTTCAGGCCATGTACAAGGCAGATGACCCCAATACCCAGGTGCTCTATCTTAAGAATGCTACTGCAACCTTCTCATCCTTTGGCGGAGCACCGAAGGTTGTAAAATTCTAGATTGTTTTTATCTGTGGAGACAAGGCATCCCTTGTCTCCATGTTTTATGAAGGCATGTTTATCCATTAGTATTCTTGATGTACACTATCTGTATTCGCAGTCTATTTGTATAACTCTCTGAAATTATAAAAAATCTTGATTG